>JAFRLX010000162.1 GCA_017430965.1 Clostridia bacterium
AACGCCGAAATGCGCTTTAATAAAGCATTGCAAGCGTGTTTGTGCGGTAGCATTATTGCCCGCAACGAAAATGCGGTAGAATTAGCCAAAAAGAGCAAGCGAGAGGCTATTTGGGTTCGATTCCCGTCGGGCAAACCGAACCGCCGACTGAAAACTGAACACTGTTGTGCTGTGCACAACAAGAAAGGAACAACCATGGCAACAAAAACAGACAATGCCGCCAAAAAGACCATCCGACTGTTTCAAGGCAAAGGCTACGAAGCACCGGTACAGGTGTGGCTCAACGGCGTGCGCTACAGTGTGCCGCGCGGCAAAGATGTAGAGGTGCCCGCCGGTGTGGCGGAAATCATCGAGCATTCCCAACAGCAGAAGAATGAAGAGATGGTTTACCTCTCAAAAGAAAACAACTGAGCAACAGTCTCAATCAAAGGATGGTTAGCGCGAAAGGCGCTTTCACGCTGACCCGGCGGTTTCACTTTCCACTTATATGCGGGCAAACAAAGAAAAAGAGCGTAATATGAAGTGAAGTGAAGCCGCTTTTTTTGGAGGAATCATGACAATCAGAAACATCATTGAGCGCGTGGCGGCGCAGCGCCCGGCAGTGCTTGCCGAGCGCGATGCCATTCGCGCTTTGAGTGAGTTGGACAACCACATTTATGAGGATATCGTGCTGCGCCACGAAGGTGCGCAGCCGCGCGCCTTCCCCTATGCGGAAGATACCCGGCAGCTCATTGCACCGGCGCGCTTTTCCAAACTGTATGAGGCGTATTTGAGAGCCGAGGCGGCGCTGCAGCTCGATGAGCCGGAGCGCTATGCCTACGAACTGCAGCTGTTCCAAGCCGCTTACGACAGTTTTCGCGCCTGGTACAATGAAACGCACATGCCGCTGCAGCCGGCGCACATTCAGGCAGCACCGCACTATGTCAGGAGGGGATGAAGATGGCACTTTCTTCCGCCTCATTAAAAGGCGAAACACTGCGCATTTCCGCTTTCGGCGGGCTCAACCATACCGATGCTGCCAAGCCCGGCGAATGGTACGAAATGTGCAACCTCAGCGACAGCTACAGCCCGCTGCTCTCACCGCGCCGCAGCCGCGTGCGCAAGACCGCTTTCGGCGGCGATGTGGCGGCAGTGCTGTACAAAAACGGCTATTACATTTATTCCGACACTGCCGGTGCACTGCACTACCGCTCCGGAGAGAGCGGGAGCGAACACACGCTGTATACCGCCGCAGAGGGCGGCGCTTACCGCTTCGCTCCCATGGGCAACCGCGTGCTGTGCCGCCACCCGAACGAGAGCGAGAGCGGCTATTTGGAATGTAGCGGCGGCAGTCCGCTTTTTTCGCGCTTTCTCAACTATGAGGTGCGCCAAAGCGCCGTGAAAAACAACAGCGCTTTTGAACCGAAATACTACTACGCCTGGGTGCCGACCGGTGCACAGACCTACAGCGCCAACTTCAAAAACGCAGCGTTTGAAAATGTGCTGCACAGCGAAAATATGGCGCAGGGCACTTACCATGCCGCGGCGGGAAATATGCTCAATGTCGGCTTTCGCTACTGCATTGAACAGGACAACGGCAGCCTTTTTGTGCTCAACCTCCAAGGGGCAAAAACCGCCGCCCAAATCAATGCGATGACCGAAACGCAGTATTTCATTGCCAAGAGCAACCGAAAGCTCTACAAGCACGATGCGCAGAGCGGGGCGAACATCGAAATTGTCGCGCCGCGCATTGCCATTTTTGTGCGCAACGGTGTGGAGAGTGACGGCGCCGGCGGCGTGCGGCAGGTTCCGCCACCGCAGGCAGCAAAGGAAGGGGATTACATCCGCTTTGAGATGGGCGCTTCCATCAACCTGGCGCACCCCTTCTCTTGGGAGAAAAAGCGCGACTATTTTGACAATGAATACTACGAATATAAAACGCGCAGAGCCTGTGACTTTGAACTGAGCGTGGCACAGTACCATGCCTACACCGCCGCCGACACTACCGGCTGGAAAACGGATTTCGGCTGGCAGTATTACTACATTGTGGATTACCATGCACAGTTCAATACCTGGCTGGAAAACAACAACCTGCTTGTGGAGAGCGAGCACTACACACAGCCGTTTACGGGCACGGCACAGGGGCTCAGCATCCGCAGCGACGGGCAGTTGTTCGGCAAAGTGGAGGCGTACATTGATGAGCTGCCGGAGCAGGGCACCAGGAAGCTGTACCCGGCGTACCTTAAGATTTCAAATACAGTGCCGGTAGTTGATGCCGCACTCGAGCACAACAACCGCATTTGGGGTGCGAACAACACCAACAATGAGATTAAGGCATCGGCGCAGGGCAATTTCAAAAACTGGGATGACTACCGCGGGCTGGCTTCGGATTCCTATGCGGTCAGCATCGGTTCGGACGGCAGCTTTACCGCTTCCTGCGCGATAGATGACTACCTCTACTTTTTTAAGGAACATTCCTACACCCAGCTTTACGGCACGCGCCCGGCAAACTACTGCACCAACACGGTCAGTGACTTTATCGGCATCAGCTCTGCCGCTGCCTGCAGCCTGCAGGTGATTGGCAAGAGCGCGTACTACATGGGGATTGACGGCAGGTTTTACCGCTTCAACGGGCAGAGCACCGCCTGCATTTCCAAAGCGCTCGGGGATGTGCGCTATACACCGCTTTCTTCCGCCCACAGCGGGGAGCGCTACTATGTGCTGGCTGAGGAAACGACCGCTGCGGATGCGCCGCGCCGGCTCTTGGTCTACAACACGGCAACGGGTCTGTGGTGGAAAGAGGATGCCGACCGCCTGGAGCGCCTGTGCAACCTGAGAGGGCAGGCGTGTGCCATCGCCGGCTTCACCTGCCGGGAGGGCGGGAGCGATGTGCTGCACAGCGATGTGCTGTTGCTCGATGCATGGGAAGTACCGCCGCAGGAGAACAACCGCGTTGCCTGGAGCTGTGAAAGCGGGCTGTTCGGCTTGGAGAGCGACCGCTACCAATACCTGTCCAAGCTGCGCCTGACCTTCGAGAGCGAAGCGGGGGCAAGCCTGGAGGTGCTCGCGCGCTTTGATAACGAGGCGGTTTACACGCCGCTTGCCAAGTACATTGCCCGGCAGAAGGGTACACAAAGCTGTGCCATCCCGCTCAAGCGCTGTGCGTTTGTGCGCTTCAAAATCAGAGGCATCGGGTTCAGCAAGGTGTACGCAATCAGCTGCCGCATGGCGGAAGGAGGAGAAAAGTAATGCCGACCTTTAAAGCGGACTATGTGGAATATGACCCGCAGCGCAGTGAGCGGGATAATTTGCTGGAACTGTTCACGCGGCACAACGATTTGATAGAGCGCGTGTCGCACACAGTCAATCATTTGGATGAAGAAAACTGGAGTGTGCCGGCAGGGCAGGAAGGAGAGAGTGAGGATGAGTAAGCAAAGCGCATACAGCATCCTGGCGCAGGCAGCGCCGCAATACAAAACCGGGCAAGCCACCAAAAAGGCTTACAGCCTCTTAAACAAGTTGGCTTCCAACACGAGCGGTTGGGGAAAGGCAATTCAGACCAACATCAAGCGCTATGCGGCAATGGGGGACTTTAACCCGAAAAAGAGCGCCTATTACCAGAACGCCTACCAAACGCTCAGAGACAGCTACCGCAATCAGGGCAGAGCCGCTATGCAAAATGCCATTGCCTCTGCCGCCGCCAACACCGAGGGCTACGGCAATTCCTACGGCACCACCGCCGGCAATCAGGCGTATCAGTCGCAGCTTCAAACTTTAGCGGCAAAGGTGCCGACACTGTACAGCGCGGCAGCAAACGAGTTTAACAACCAAAAGAGCAATCTTGCCAACGTGATTGGGCTGCAGCAGGCACAGCAGCAGACCGCGCTGGATAATGCGCAGTTCCGGGTCGGTGTGCAGCAGGCGCTTGATGAGCAGCGCTACAATGCCGCCGTTGCGCGCGATAAAGCGCTCCGAGAGCTGGCAAAGCTGCAATTAGAGTATGACAAGTAGGTGATGGCGTGGCAAAGAAGACGGATTTTAGCAATGCCGAGAGCATCTATAACTACATCACGGCGCAGTCGCTGCCGCAGCAGTGGCAAACCCCGGAGAGCTTGAAGCGCTCCTATGCCGCCACCGTTGCAGCTGCGGATGATTACGCAAACGCAATCCATGCGCAGCTGCGGCAGTACGGCAACTATCAGCCGGTCACGAAAACGAGCGAATACAAGCGCTTGGTGGATATGTATAACCACGATTATATTCAGTCGGCGGCAGTTGCGGCGGCAGAGGCGGCGAAAGCCGCCGCAGCGGCGGACGCCGGCAAGGGCAACAGCTACGCAAAGGCGGCGAGCACGCAGGCGCTCAGCGGACATTTGGCAAAAAGAGGCAGCGCCCTGCCGCAGCTGATGGCGGCGGCAAGCAGCGCTTACCAAAAGAACAAAGAGGCGCGCCGCGCGGGCATTCAGGCAATGAACACGCAGCAGCAGAAGCGCAGCAGTGCCCTGCAGGCGCTGTTTGAGTCGCAGCTTTCGGGCATCCGGAAGGAAACGGAAGGCAAGCGCGATGCCTACGACACCCTGTTTGATTCTTTAAAGAACATGTATGCTCACCAATATGCGCTCGAAAACCAAACCGCCTCCGGCAGCTCCGGCGGCTCCGGCGGCAGAAAGAGCAGCGGCAGAAAAAGCAGCAAAAAGAGCAGCAGGAAGAGCAGTAAAAAGAGCAGCAGGCAGCACCTGACTTACAGTCAGGCGATTGCCAGGTACCCGAAGCTAATCGGCATCATGACAGAGCGGGAGTTTTCCCGCACCGGCTCCGGCGGCAGCTACGATGACTACATCAATGAAATGATTGAGAAATATTATTAGAGCATTTCATAGATAGTAGATAAGAAATAGGAGTAATGGTAGCAAAGCTTTGCTTCGCGCAATTAGTACCACTAGTAAACTAGTGGTTTGCACAGGCCCTATAAGGGCCGCCTACAGGCTGAGCCCCTAAAAGGGGCTACTGATAACTTAATGTCGCTCACTACCTCAGGCAGCCGCTCACATGCGGCTGTCTATTTTTGCCTACTGATTCAAATTACCTTTAAACAGGTATGAACCTTTTAGTGCTTATTTGGTTTTTATTCTTGTTTTCCATCCCCGGTTGCGCCAATCTCTCTCTTTGCATTTTTTTGAATGGTAAGAAGCTGCAGGTAAAATTTTCTACAGCGC
>JAFRLX010000163.1 GCA_017430965.1 Clostridia bacterium
CTACCCGGAATTAGCTGATTACAGCTATACAAGACTTTCCGGTGAAAATAATTACTACCCGGCACCCGAACATGCCGTATTGACCGCACCTTATGTATTCGGCAAAGACCAATACGGTGCGCAGTTGGCAGGTACCGTCACTTCTTCTTTTGTATGCCTCGGTGAAAAGTATTACGATGGCAGTGCCTGGCAAAATGCTTCTTTCGGTGAACCCTCTTATGCTTTTAATAACCAAACCGCAGAATTAACACCGTTAAAAGCAAACGGGTATCAGTATCACCTGTTCGACATTCGTCCGCAAACCGAATGGGTGATTGGCGGTCAATATATCAATGTAAACGGCGCTACCAACGGAATGTACTACGGTAACACAAAAACCGCTTTAATGGATTATACACCGCAAACCGTTATTTGGCAGTATTACACCGATAACAGTGCAGGGAATACCGGCACTTTACAACAACCTACTACCACTGTGCTTTACGGTGACACACCGGCGGCACGCACCGATTTACCGACAGCGTATTATGACAGCACGAGCCACCATTCCGGCGGCTACTTTACCACGGCGCCGGTAACCGAAGCGACGACCTACACCATGCAATATACCACCAACGGTGAGCATACATTAGCTTATGGCGAATTGGAGAGTACGGACGCGGAATACCACAGCAAGCACTTGGCAACTTGTACGGCGGGCTGCGGGTATACAAATAAGGTGGACCATACTTATAGCGCAACGAGTTTCAATTTTGCAAATGACGGTAAGAGCGCCGATGTCAGCAGGCAGTGTACCGTCAACGGCTGTAAGCATATTCAGTCGGGCACTGTGACACTCGGTGACGGTATTACAAGCACCGTTAAAACGCCGGCAACCTGCTTAACTGTAGGTACCACCACCTACACGGCGACTTCACCGTTTGGTGACGGCAAAACCGCCACCAAAGATGTAGATGATATTGCGGCACTCGACCATGATTGGACAGCCACAAGATTTGTCTTTGCGGCAGACGGTAAAACCGCCACCGCTTACAGAGATTGTCAGAGAGATGCTTCTCATAACCAATCACAAGGGGCAGTGGTAACAAGCGAAAAAATCGTTGATGAAACCTGTACTACTCCCGGTACCACTCGCTACACAGCGACTTCGCCCTTTGGTGACGGCGCAACCGATACGGTAGATAAGCAAGATGTTCCGGCAATGGGGCACAACACCACCGGGCAGGGCTGGCAGAAAGATGCTACCTACCACTGGAAAAATTGTATCAACGGCTGCGGCACCCCGCAGGATAAAGCAGAGCACACTTGGGGCGCTTGGAGCGATAACGGTGACGGTACGCATTCCAGAACCTGTACCACCTGTAGTTATAAAGCGACCGCTTCTCACGACACATACACTACGGAAACGACAGCTCCTACCTGTACCGCGCAGGGCTACACCACTTACACTTGCCCGACTTGTAACTACAGTTATGTAGAGAATTACACCACTGCTTTAGGGCACGATGCTTCCGGCAGCTATCAGTCCGACGGCTCCAACCACTGGAAGGTTTGTCAGCGCGCCGGTTGCGGTGTCGACATTTATGAAGAGTCTCAAAATGTTTGGACTGCCGGCAGAATCGGTCACACTTGGAATGCAGGCACAGTCACCACGCAACCGACCTGTACCGAACCCGGTGTTTTGACCAAGACCTGTACCGTTTGCGGCAACGACAGCAACACATCTCCGGTGGCATCGTTAGGTCACAATTATACAGAAGATTCAAAGAGAGATGCCGACACATTAAAGACAGCGGCAACCTGTACAACCGACGGCGAGTATTACTACACCTGCTCGCGCTGTAATGATATCAGTGACACATACTATTACACGGCAGCCGAAGGCACCGTCGGTTACAGAACCGGTCACGACTTCGAATTAAATGAAGTGCAGCCCGGAGATGGTACATCCGGTTATGTTTACTTCCACTGCAAGAACAGCTGCGGATTGTACTATGCATCTACCTATAACACTGCAAAACAGAAATATGAAGTAAATGAAACGCAAGCCTACCCGAATGTTGCAGATACGCAAGCACAAAGTGATTCGGCACCTTCGCCGCACTTCAACAACTTCTCCGCAACGGAATCGGATGAAGGCTACAAGTTGGATTATTACACAAGACCTGCCAGCTTTAAGTTGGAGTCGGACTCGTATGAAAGCATCGAAAAGACCAGGCAGTATATCCGCTTTGCCGGTTCCGTTGATGTGCCGGATGGCGTCAGTTACCGCGTGAATGATACCTCAGAGCCTGACAGAGTGGTTGACTTCGGTTACATCTACACGCAGTATGGCTATTCAGGCATTGCGGATTACGATGCAACGCAGCTGACATTGGAAAAAGCCGCAAGCGATTCCAAGGTTGCCGTGATGAGTGTTGCGGCACAGAACAGCGGTATTTTTGACAGTGACTGGAAAGGTGTTTCCCTTCACACCAGAGGGGAAGGCAGCTCAACGACCTACAGCTTCACCTTTAATTTGCTGCTCAACCTTAAAGCCAAGAACTGGACAAAAATGTATGTGGCAAGGCCTTACATCACTTACATCTACCATGGTGTTACCTACACGGTGTATGATGGCGGCGACACCGCAACCTCGACCCAATTCAGCCACTGCTCCGTTTATTACCTGGCAGATTGGTTTGTGACATATTATATTGACCCGTCAACAGGTTTGCCGTATCCGGGCTATGAGAAAATTGTCGACTATTGCAACACAAGAATCACCTCTCATTATGCAGATTACCCTGAAGGTGACTGGACTGAGCAGGAGCAGCACGGTGTGATTGACCGGCAAGATGAGGACCCGCTTCTGAATTTTTAAATCAACTGCCAAAACGGCAAAACCAAATCATTAACACACAAAACCCTGCAAATGGGGCAATCTCTGTACTGCCTCAAACTGCAGGGTTTTGCTGCGCACCGGCAAAGCCGTGCCGGATACTTCAAACTTCTTTTAACTTGTTTTTATTTTAAAAATATTGTACAATAAAAAAAGATTGCTTAGAACGCATGATATATGCAAGGGAGAATTGTGATGGAAAAGAACAAATATACCAGTCCGCTTTCCACGCGCTACGCAAGCGATGAAATGCAGTACCTCTTTTCGGAGGACTTTAAGTTCAAAACCTGGCGCAAGCTGTGGATTTCACTTGCCAAGGCAGAGCAGGCGCTCGGGCTTTCAATCAGTGATGAGCAGATTGCCGCGCTGGAAGCATATCAGGACAACATTAATTATGAGGTCGCCGAAGCGCGCGAGCGGCAGGTGCGCCACGATGTGATGAGCCACATTTATGCCTACGGCGAGCAGTGCCCCGAGGCGCGCCCGATTATTCACTTAGGTGCCACCTCCTGCTATGTGGGAGATAACACTGATGTCATCATCCTCAAAAATGCGGCGGAGCTTGTGCTCAAAAAGTGCGCGCAGGTGCTCAGGAACCTCTCGGCGTTTTCGCTGCAGTATAAGGATATGCCGTGCTTGGGCTACACCCACCTGCAGCCGGCGCAGCTGACCACCGTGGGCAAGCGCGCCACCTTGTGGATGTATGAACTGGTGCAGGATATGGAAGAGCTGGAGTTTCGCCTGAGTGCGTTGCGCCTGCTCGGCTCCAAGGGCACCACCGGCACCCAGGCCTCTTTCATGGAGCTGTTTGAGGGCGATGAAGAAAAAATCAAAGAGATGGAGCGGCGCATCGCTGCCGATATGGGCTTTGCCGGCTGTGTGGCAGTCAGCGGGCAGACCTATTCGCGCAAGGTGGATGCCTATATGCTCGGCGCTCTTTCCGGGATTGCCCAAAGTGCGTGCAAGTTTGCCAATGATTTGCGCATTCTGCAATCCTTTGAGGAGATGGAAGAACCCTTCGGCACAAAGCAAATCGGTTCCTCTGCCATGCCCTATAAGCGCAATCCGATGCGCAGTGAGCGCATCTGTGCCTTGGCGAGGTATGTGATTTGCGATGCGCTCAATCCCGCTTTTACCGCTTCCACCCAGTGGTTCGAGCGCACCCTGGATGATTCCGCTAACAAGCGCATCAGCGTTGCCGAAGCATTTTTGGCAGTGGATGCCATTCTCAATATCTATATGAATGTCACCGAAGGCTTAGTGGTCTATGACAAAGTCATTGAGCGCAGGGTGATGGAAAAGCTGCCGTATATGGCAACGGAAAATATTTTGATGGAGAGTGTCAAGCGCGGCGGTGACCGCCAGGAGCTGCACGAAAGAATCCGCGCGCTTTCCCACGCGGCAACCAAGTGTGTCAAAATGGAAGGCGGCAGCAACAACCTCATCGAAAGCATTGCGGCAGACAGCGCCTTCCCGCTCAGCTTAGAGGAAATCAAGGAACAGCTCAACCCGGCGCTGTATGTGGGCAGAGCCCCTTCACAGACCGTGGAGTTTAACGAAACGGTGGTCAACCCCGTGCTGGAGCGCTACCCGGCGGAAGGGCTCAAAAGCGAGCTGACAATTTAGTGCGCAATGCGCAGTTCGGAATGCGAAATGAAAGGGCGGGACACCCGCACCTGATTAGAATAGTTGGATGAAATCTTAGTCGGTTCAATGTTCAATTTGCCCGCTTCTTGTCGGGCGCACAGCACCCGGAGGGGGAGAGCTGAACACTGAACACTGAAAACGGTTCGCTCTGCGAACCCGGTCTGCCTATTGCAATTTGCACATAAAATATGGTAAGATATAAGTAACTTAGTATTGGAGGAATGAATGATGAAAGTATGTCCCAATTGTCAAGCGAATTTTGATGATTCTCTTAAGTTTTGCCTCAAATGCGGCACCGAATTAGTGGATGCACCCGCAGCGGCACAGCCGCAACCGCAGGCAGCACCCGCGGCAGCGCAGGCACAGCCGGAACCGCAGCAAGCTTATGCCCAGCCGCAGCAACCCTATGCCCAGTCGCAACCGGCTTACGCACAACCGCAGCAGGCTTACGCACAACCGCAGCAACCCTATGCGGAAGTTGACCCGTATGACCACACGGCGGAATTTGATGCGCAGGATATTGCCGACAACAGGCTGTTTGCCATGCTCTGCTATCTCTTCGGCTTCATTGGCATTATCGTAGCAAAACTGTGTGCAAAGGAGTCGGCGTATGTGCAGTTCCATGCCAGGCAAGCACTGAAAATGTCCGTCATCAACTACATCCTCGGGTTTGCCTCTTTAGTCCTTTTCTGGACCTTTATTGTGCCGATTGCCGCTTGTGTGTGCATATGCATTGTCAGCGTGTTGATTATTATTGCCTTTGTGCAGGTTTGCAAGGGTCAGGCGAAAGAGCCCGGCATCATCAGAAAGTTTAAATTTTAAGTATCATTTATAAAGGATAACGAGGTGTTATTATGAAATGTCCTAATTGCGCAAATATCGTGCAGGATGGTGCACCGTTCTGCCCCTATTGCGGCGCTCAACAGCCTGCCAATGTGCAGCAGCAAAACCCGAATATGCAGCAACAACCCCCGTATGGGCAGCAGCCGCAGCAGAATCCCTACGGGCAGCAGCCGCAGCAGAATCCCTACGGGCAACCGCAAGCGCCCTATGGGCAGCAGCCTGCCTATAACACGGAAGCAGAAGTCAACAGCGCACGCACGCTCGGTATTATTGCGCTGGTTGTCGGCATTTTTGTGCCGCTGGTCGGTTACATTTGCGGCGGTATCGGGCTTTCCAAAGTCGGAAAGGTAAAGCCCTATGTTGACCCGAGCCGGGCAGAAGAACTGAACAAAGCCAAGGTGCTGTGCATTTTGGGTATTGCCATTCCGGCAGGCGTGAATGTGTTGTCATTCATTTTTTACGCTGCTTTTGCCGGTTCAATGTTTTAATGGATATGCAAATCAAGCGTGCAGGCAAAAATTGCCTGCACGCCTTTTTCGTTTATTTTAGTGGTTGATTTTCCTGAAAAAAGGTGCTATAATAGAAAAGCTTCAGGCGGGAGAGCAAAGGGTAAAAAAGAGTCAAACCATAACAGGTTTTGGTCGCCTCTTTTTCACCAATACTTCGTTAAAACACTTCGCAATGCGCCGGCATTCCTTCATTGTTTTGCCTTGTCTTGATAAAAAATAGGCAGCCCAAAACTTGTGAAGGCTATTATGGCTCAACTCTTTTTCACCCTTAACAAAAAAACAATTACATATGGGGGCAAAGCTGAAGTTGGGAGAGCGCACACCAAACAGCGTGGTGATGACCTGCCTCAAACAAAAAAACAATTACATATGGGGGTATAGCTCAGTTGGGAGAGCGCTTGACTGGCAGTCAAGAGGTCAGCGGTTCGAACCCGCTTATCTCCACCAAAAGACCTTGTCGATGACAAGGTTTTTTGTTTGAGGTGCGATTCTTGATTTTGCGCTTCACACAGCAAAAGGGCAGTATGCCGCTGTTGCACAAAATCGGCAGTTGACCTGAATCAATGCACCTGCAAAAGACTGCGCATTTTCTGTCAGAATTTTTCATTGCGAAAACCATTGACATAATATATATACTATGTTATAATAACTACAATTAATTGTGTTAGTATGCCAAAAACTATTTTGAGGTGAGATATATGAAGAAAGTTTTAGCAGTTTTATTGAGTGTGATTTGTATATGCTCTGTGTTTGCCGTTTGTGCAAACGCTGCGGTTGACCCTGTCATCAGCCCCGAAAAGGTGGTTAAAATCATTTCCGGTGTTAAAGGCGATACCAATGGCGGTACCATTAACCCGCCCACCAATACCTACACACCCGGTGAGGATGTCACTTTCTATATCACACCGAATGCGGGCTACAGAATCAAACAGGTTTGGGTAAACGGTGTGGCAATCGGGCCTGTGACTGAGTACACCTTCTACAACATTCAGGCGGACAGCACGATTTTTGTTGAGTTCGAAAAAGAGTCGGAAACAACAACCGGTAAAGAAACCACCAAACCCACAAAGAAAAACGGAAAGAAAACTTCTCCGGATACAGGCGCAAATTTAGATACCGTAGTTTTGAGCGTTCTTGGTGCTATGTTTGTCGGTTCCACAGCAGCAGTTCTCGTTGCTAAGAAAAGCCGTAAGGAAGAGTATTAATAGTAAAAACATTGCTCCGGCTCAATGAGAGTCGGAGCTTTTTATTTGTAAAATGAAGAGCAGCAGGAGCAGCATAAGGCGTGCAGCATTTAAAGCTTTTAACAGTTAACGCACTGTCTGCAAATTGCAGTTTGCCGACAGGCAAATGTGCAAACAAAGAATACTATGGAAGAAAAGAAACAAGAAAACATCACAGAACTCAAGCCCGAACCGGAACGGGAAAGCGGCAAAAAGAATCCTGTTTTTTGGGTGATTGTCATTGTTATGAGCCTGCTGATTTTAGCGGGCTTGGGCTACTTGGGCAGGATGTGGTATTTAGACTACTCCAGCGAAAAGCGCGGCAAAGAGATTGAAACCTATTACAGCGAAACCACAACACTGCCGCAGGCGACCAAAAAGGTGCTCAAAGAAAATCCGGTGGATTTTGAATCCCTGCAGCAAACCAACTCAGAGCTCTATGCTTGGATAAAGGTACCCGGCACCAGAGTCAGCTACCCGATTGCACAGAGCGAAACGGATGATGAATTTTACCTGCACCACGATTATTTGAAAAACTATTTATTTGCCGGTACACCCTACACGGAGATGTGCAACAAAAAAGATTTTTCCGACCCTGTCACTTTGGTCTACGGGCACAATATGTATGAATCCGAAGGCACAATGTTTACCACCCTTCACAGCTTTGAAGATAAAGCGTTTTTTGATTCTCACAAGACCTTTACCATCTATATGCCGGGGCGAATGTTGACCTACCGGATTTTCTCGGCGTTTAAGTTTGATAATCGCCACATTATGAATTCCTATGATTTTGAGCACGGCACCGATGACTTGTTGGCATTTCAGGATACCATGCTCAACCCGCATTCCACTATAAAGAATGTGCGCAGCGGGGTCACTCTTAATGAAAAGAGCAAGGTGGTTGTGTTAAGCACCTGTTTTTTAGGCGATAAAAGTGTTAGATTTTTAGTTTGCGGAGTGTTAGTCAACGATGAACCCACAAAATAATGACAATGCAAAACAAAATAACGAGCCTGCCGAGCCGTTGCGCACGGATTTTGAGGACTTCGATGTCACTTTCGAGCACGATGACAGCTCGAATGATGATTTTGCGGAAGTCATTATCGAGGGCAGAGGCGCAGTAAAAAATGACCGCGGCGAGTACCTTGAAAATGTGGTGTTAGCCAGCGGTATGGCGGCGCTGCAGTCCGAGCGCTTTCGCACCAAAACCCGCTCCGAAAGAGCCGCGAAGAAAGCATTGCAGGAATTAGAGCAACAGAGCTTAAAGTCGCTGCAAAACGAGAGCGGCGAAGGTGAAATGCGCCAAGAGCAAGAGCAGCGCGAGCAAGCCGGCAGCGAAACTGCCGCCGCACAGCCGGTGCAGGAAGATGCACCGCAGAGCCCTGCCGAACCGGCTCCCGAGACACAGCCCGCACAAGCGGCGCAAAATCCCGCCGGGAAGGCAGCCAAAAAAGAGCCCTTCCAGGTGGATGAGAGAGATGAGAACTCTGACAAAAGGCGCCACCATTATTCCTCGAAATCCCACTCCAAAGCGGCGCGCCGCTGGCGTAAGATGAAGAAGTGGCAGCGCGCCATTATCATCATTTTAGCATTGTTGCTGGCGCTGATTATCGGCACGGTTTCTTCGGTGTACATCATGCACCAAAGAGGGCAGGAGGCAATGATGGAGGAGAACTACGGTGAGAGCTTCCAAAACAGCGTTTTTTATGACGGCGTGGAGTATATTTACAACACGGACATGACCACTGTCGCTTTTATCGGTGTGGATAAACGCAGCTTTGGCGTGAACGATGAATTGGTAGAAAAGGTCGGGCAAAACGATGTGAATATGGTTGTCGCTATCAATACCAAAACCGGTGAATCTCATGTGATTGTGCTTCCGCGTGACAGCCTGGTGGATGTCAGCAAGTATTCGCTTGAAGGTGACTATATGGGCGCCGATAAACAGCAGCTTTGCCTTTCCTACGCGTATGGAGACGGTGCTTACACCAGTTGTACCAACACGATTGCTTCCATGCAGCGCATTCTCTACGGTATTCCGATTAACACCTATGTGGCGCTGGATATGGATGGTATCGCCCCGCTCAATGATGCTCTCGGAGGGATTACCGTTACCTGCCCGAATGATTATGAGGACAAATACAAAAAGGGCGAGGAAATTACCCTCAACGGTAAAGAAGCGGAACGCTTTATTCGCACCAGAGAATCCACTTTAGAGGGTGATGCACAGCGTAGAGAGCGCCAGATTGCCTATGTAAAGGCATATGTTTCGCAGGCGGCAGAGCGCGGCATGAAGAACCCGCAGCTTTTAGCAGACATCTATTCGGTGGGGAAGGATTACACAGTCACAAACCTCAGCTTATCGCGCAGCCTGTATTTCGGCACTGTTATCCTGCAAAATCCCTCCGAGGTGTTGAGCTTTGAAAATGTCAACAGCTTAAAGGGTAAGCTTGGCAAGGATGATGCCGGCTACGCTGTCACCGAACTTGATGAGGATGATACCCTCAAAACGGTTTTGGATGTTTATTATACGGCACTCAAATAACAAAAAATTGCGCCCTGAAGGGCGCATTTTTTGTTAGACAAATAAGGATTTGGCGAGCTGTTTGCGCGCCAAACCTTATTTGAGGGTTCAGTGTTCAGTGTTTAGTGTTCAGTCGCAAGGCTACGCCTTGCATTTTATGAAACCGCCCTATCAAGGGCGGTGCGCGCATAGCGCGCGGTGGGTGAAACTGAAAACTGAAAGCTGAAAACTGAAAACTGACAAATAA
>JAFRLX010000164.1 GCA_017430965.1 Clostridia bacterium
CACCCTAAAATCGGCAGATTTTTTGTCAGAATAAAGCAAAATAGTCGCTTAAGGCTGACGCCTAAGCGACTATTTTAATGCAATTATGGCGAAAAAGATGCGATTTGAGGGCTAACCTTCGTTACGGGGACTCACCTTTCTGTGCGCGCGTTTCAACCTGACATCTCGATGGAAAACAGATTAGCTATTTCAATACATTCTCCGCTTGTCAGGATAATCTGCTTTTGCACTTCATCGATTCTTCTGATGTTCGCTTCTATGGTGGCATATTGCCCGCCTTCTTTTCTTTCATCAGGGACAAAGTAGGTGATTTTTGCCTTGGGGGCGGACTTGATGTGTTCCGTTAGCAGGTTGAGCTGCCGATTGATAGCGGCAATTTGCTCATCGTTTAATTCGTGCTGTTTGTCCGTTAGCCTGGCGGTTTCGCAGATTTCGTCATCATAGCCCCTGAGGGCAGCAAACGGCGCAAACTGTGCCGCTCTGTCATGCAGGCTCATATGCGGCCCGGTGGCAGACTGATGATGCGGCAGGTGAATAATGTCCTGATAATCAGAATGACTCATTGGTATACCCCATCTTTTCGGTTAAGTCAGTTAAACTTTTTTGATATTGTTCTTTTGAGATTGCCCTATGCTCTAAAAGAGTGGCTAATAACTCTTTTTGCTGAAGATATAATTTGTGGTTTTTTTCTTCGTAAGAAAGTGAATCCCGGTTTTCTTTATCTATATTAACCATTGCTTTCCTCTATAAATCAGAATTTGTCAGCAAACCGTTTCTTCAATTCTTCTTTGACTTTATCTAAGTCACTGCAAGTGAGCAACGGTATTAAATCATTGATTTCTTCAATAATTTTATCCCACCATTTGAAGCGGAGCAACAACGCAATCAACTCATCATCAAAGCGCTGCCTCAATGCTTTTGCGGGATTACCAACGACGATTGTATAAGGTTTGACATCGCTGCCTACGACGCTGTTCGCTCCTATAATCGCACCATCACCGATATGAACACCGGGAAGGATAACGGCATTCTGACCTATCCAGACATCATTACCGATAACGGTATCACCTTTGAGCGGTAAATCCGCGGAAGCAGGCGGTTCCATATCCCAGCCCTCAAGAGTATAGAAGGGAAAAGTTGTGACTGCGTTCATTTTATGATTTGCACCGTTCATAACAAACTCCACGCCTGCGGCTATCTGACAGAACTTACCTATCATCAGCTTGTCGCCGTTCCATTCGTAAAGATGTGTTACATGACTTTCAAAATCCGAATCTGCAATATAGGTAAAATCACCGACAATGATGTTTGGATTCTTGATTGTCGGTTTAACATATATTTCCTTATCATAACCTGCAATCGGATGAATTGTATTCGGATTTGGCATCTTTCCGTCTTTCATCTTTTCTCCTCTATTAATTACGATTTGTTGATTTTTATGCCTTATGCCCGCCAATCTGCTGATTGCGCTCGATTGCGGTGGCGCCCTCTTCTAAGTTCATCGCTTTAAGAATGGCATTTTTTCCGAACTTTTTTTGAATGCCTATCATGGTTTGCTGCAAATCCTTTTCTTTACTCAAAGCCTTATCTTCGGCTGCTTTTTGCTGCTCTTTTTGTGCGGCATTTTCAAACAGGCTTAACTGTTCCCCCTCCGGCTCACGCGCCTTGGCTTCCTCTTCTGTCACTAAATGATTGACCACCACATACATTCTGCGCACCAATAGGTTTTCATCCACAATGCGCTCATAGAGCCGCTCCATTGCCGCCATAATGAGTTTGGTGGAAGATGTGTATCTGCCGAGGTTCTCGGTGCTGTGTGCCATTTTGGGCACCTTTCTGCCGTAGCGGTCGGTCTTGACTTCGCCGGCATAGTTCCTGCCGCCTGCCAGGTTCTCAATATCATAGCCGACAGTCAGCTCCACCCGGTCGGTCACATAGCCTTTTTCCACGATGTTGAGAACGACTCTTTCTGTCATTTCCTTAACAACAAGCTTCGCTTTTTTGAAGGAATACGGCTCTTTGAGCACCTGCCCTTCACTGATAGACTTTGTCTCGGGCTTATATGCCTTGATTGCGGCAATCGTGCACGGTTCCCAACCCCAGGCATGGTCGATAAGCAACTCGGCGTTGATGCCGAACTCTTTATAGAGTATTTCCTCGTTGTTGAGGGAACAGCGGGCAATGTCGCCCATAGTGTCAATGCCCAATCGCTTCAGCCGCTTGGCAATACCGCCGCCAATGCGCCAAAAATCGGTAATCGGCGTGTGTGACCACAGCTGCTCACGGTAGCGCATTTCATCAAGCTCGGCAATGCGCACGCCGTCTTTATCTGCCGGGATATGTTTTGCCACAATGTCCATGGCAATTTTGCAAAGGTACAGGTTGGTTCCGATACCCGCCGTTGCAGTGATGCCTGTTTCGGACAGCACATCCTCAATCATGGTTCTTGCCAATTCGTGCGCAGTTTTGTTGTAAAGCTTCAGGTAGTTTGTGACATCGATAAACACTTCGTCTATGGAATAGACATGAATGTCATCGGCAGAGACATATTTGAGGTACACTTCGTAGATTTGCGCACTGATTTTCTCATAAAGGAGCATTTGCGGCGGCGCTACAATGTAATCCACTTTTACTGCGGGGTGCTTCCTGATTTGCCTGTAATCGCAAGAGGCAGCGGAAAAGTTTTTGCCTCTGAGTTCCTGCCTGCGCAGGGCATTCACCTGTTCCACGCGCTGTTCTACTTCAAACAGGCGCAGTCTGCCGGGAATGCCGAAAGATTTTAAAGAAGGCGATACCGCAAGGCAAATGGTTTTTGATGTGCGGCTTTCATCTGCCACCACGAGGTTAGTGGTTAAGGGGTCAAGCCCTCGCTGCACACACTCCACGGAGGCATAAAAAGACTTTAAATCAATCGCAAGATACTGTTTTTGTTCCAATTTGCCACCTCCGTTTGAATAGAACATTTGTTCGTTTTATATTCTATCACATTTTTTTCTCGCTTGTCAAGTGATTCCTCTCCCCTGTTCCCTATCTTAGTATATGGTATATCCTTCCCTTGATTCTTAACCGGTCATCGGGTTTTGCCGCTATGCTCCCTATAAACAGCCGCCCAAAAGAATGTTATAATAATAAAAATTCAAAAAAGAAGGTATCCAGATTAGGTGAGTCCCCGTAACGAAGTTTGGTTTTTGCGTTGTATTTTCATCCGCCTAAGTGATAAAATTTCCCTTGAATACGGCAAGTATGCAAGAAAAATTTTCTCCCTTATTCGAATAAAACTACTTAGCAAAAACTGC
>JAFRLX010000165.1 GCA_017430965.1 Clostridia bacterium
CATTCCCTCGTGGCGGCGGATGAAATCCTCGTACAGATTGTAGGCGACATACCAACCCTCATCCTGTACAAAGGTGTCGTCCGAGCGAAGATTCATTGTCATCGGCTTGCCGCAGACGGGGCATTTTGGCACTAATTCCGTTGGGATTTTCATATCCCTTTCGGCTTCATACATCTGCTTGATAATTTCTTCGTTGTCATAGGTCTGCTGATGGCAGGGCTCGCTGCACTGAAACAGCCCGTAATCGCCCTGTGTATAGAATAAGCGTTTCTTATCAAAGCCCGCGCGCTGGAAGCAATGGTCCACATTGGTGGTAAGGACAAAATAATCCTTGTCCTTTACAAGCGCCAACAGCTTTTGATAGGTGTCCTTCGGAATCGGCATATAGCGGTTGATATAAATGTTCCTTGCCCAGAACGCCCAAAGCTCCTCGGGGCTGTACTTCGCCATGATAAAGCCGCCAAAGTACATATTATCGAAGCCGTACTTTTCCTTAAAATCGGGAAAATATTTGTCAAAACGCTCGCCTGAATAAGTCAGGCCTGCAGCGGTGGAAAGCCCTGCTCCCGCGCCGATAAAAACGGCGTCTGCACTGTCAATCAGCCCTTTAATCTCTTTAATTTTATCCGAGTATGTTTTCATAAATTATTCTGTCCTCGTCCTTAAAAACATTGAATATAACCTTTATATTACTTTTTGTTTCAGACTTGTAGCGCCTTACGGCTTTGACCGCAATTTCAGCAGCCTCTTTTTGCGGAAATCCGAAAACACCTGTCGAAATACAGCAAAAGGCAATGCTTTTTACTCCGTGTTTTTCCGCAAGTTCAAGGCAGGAACGATAGCAACTTTCAAGTTTAATACAATTATTTTCGGTAAGTTCTCCGTTTACAATCGGTCCTACAGTATGAAGAATATACTTGCACGGCAGGTTGTACGCAGATGTGATTTTTGCAGAGCCTGTCGGTTCTTCGTGCCCCTGCTTTTTCATAATCTCGTTGCATTTTATCCTGAGCCTTATGCCTGAAAAGGTGTGAATGCAGTTATCAATACAGTTGTGGCAGGGAACGAAACAGCCAAGCATTTGCGCGTTTGCGGCATTCACAATGGCATCACATTTCAGCGTGGTAATATCACCCTGCCAAAGAAAGATATCGGGTTCTGATTCGGTTAAATCCTTAACCTTTGTTATACCGTTTTCTTCAATAAGGTTTTTAAGATATTCGTCCTCAACCCTTAAATACTCTTCGTCAATCGTATTCGGCATACGCACATTAACAAGCGAACGATAAAGCATGAACAGTTCCTTCTCTGATGAAGGTATTTCAATCATATTATACCTGTCACTTTCGCCGATAAGATGCTTTGTTAAAAATACCAGTCTTTCCCTTTGAGTCATTCTGTCACCGCCTTGTTCTTATATTATATCATAAATGCGCAACAGTTTGCATCTGTTACGCATTTATTAATGTGTTTTTATTCTTTTACAACGGATATTCTCTGCCGAATGTGGTTGCCCTTTTCAATTTCGTCAACCATAGCGATAGCATAGTCGGCATAGCTGATAATGCTTTCGCCTGCTGCATTGAGCGTGAGCTCCTCGCCTGCAAGGATGTATTTGCCGGTTCTTTCGCCGTCAGCTTGGAAATCGCCTGCAGGGCTGATATAAGTCCACTTTACATCGTTTCTTTCTCTGAGTTCTCCGAGTGCTTTCGCCATTGCCGCTGCAAGTGGCTTAAAGATGTCGGGAAAATCAGGTCCGTCAGATACGCAAAGCGTGTGCTCCGCATTCACATAAAGACTGCCTGCGCCGCCTACAACAAGGAGTCTTGTGTCTGTTCCCGAAAGCACATCGCAAAGATGGGAGAGCGTTGTGCTGTGGAGCGGAAGAACATCCTCTGTCCATGCGCCAAAAGCGTCAACCACTGCGTCAAAGCCTGAAAGGTCGTCCTTGGTCAAATTAAAAATATCACGAACGACAACCTTATCAGCTCCGTCAATTTCAGCGTCCTTTCTCACAAAGGCGGTTACTTCAATGCCTCTGTCCTTTGCCTCACGAACGATTTTTCTGCCTGCCTTACCTGTGGCAGCTACTACTGCAATTTTCATTTAATTTACCTCGGAAAATATCATTTGTTTCGAGATAGTTTTGTTCTCATCTCTTGACTAAATTGTAACGCTCGTAGTATACTTTGTAAAGTAAGCACAATAAAGTGCCGTAGTTACCAAAAAGTAACTATTGTGTATTTATGCGGCTTTGCGGCTGAAAATTTTTTGGAGGAAAATGAAATGGAAGCAAAAACAGACATCAATTCTCTCCCTGCCTGCCCTGTTGAAACAACCTTAACGCTCATCGGCAGTAAGTGGAAGGTGTTAATTTTAAGGGATTTAATTGACGGCAAAAAGCGCTTCGGCGAACTCAAACGCTCTGTCGGCTCGGTATCGCAAAAGGTATTAACCGCACAGCTTCGCGAAATGGAAGCGGACGGGTTAGTTATTCGTACTGTTTATGCAGAGGTGCCGCCGAGGGTTGAGTACGAATTATCGGAACTTGGAATGACCTTAAAACCGATTCTGGACAGCCTGTGGACCTGGGGAGAGGAATACAAAGCCAGATATGCAAAATAGCCTCTTTCAAAAAGGTATCATCCAAAGAAAAACGGCAAGCAAGACGATGAGCCGGAAATCCTGATAGAATACTGATTACAAGCAAAGGCAGACGAGTCAACTCATCTGCCTTTTACAAATCAGAATTTGTCGTGTTCATTATATCACATCATACGAAAAAAGTACACCGCCGATTAGGTGAGTCCCCGTAACGAAGTTTGGTTTTTGCGTTGTATTTTCATCCGCCTAAGTGATAAAATTTCCCTTGAATACGGCAAGTATGCAAGAAAAATTTTCTCCCTTATTCGAATAAAACTACTTAGCAAAAACTGC
>JAFRLX010000166.1 GCA_017430965.1 Clostridia bacterium
GACCGGCACAACACTCACCAAACTTACAGGCGGCAAAAAGTGCTTTACTGCTCAGTGGAAGAAAGCGCCTTACACCGGATATCAAATCCAATACAGCACCAATGCGAAGTTTACCGGCGCAAAGAAAGCAACGGCAAAAGATGCTAAAAAATTAAAAGCGACTATCGTCAAGTTGAGTTCTAAGAAAGTTTACTATGTGCGTATCAGAACATATAAAACAATTAGCAAAGTCCATTATTTCTCGACTTGGAGTAAGGTGTATAAGGTTAAAACAAAATAGAGAATTTGCGATTCTACAAACCCACTCTCGTGTATATCGAGAGTGGGCAGTTTGAATGTATGAGGAGGAAAAATGAAAAAAGTAATAAGTATTTTTCTAATTGTTGCAATTTTTTGTAGTTGCTTGGCAACTATGAGTGTACCAACAAGTGCAGAAAACATTAAGCGATATACGGTTTTGGTTTTAGATAATTCCGGTTCACACACTTTCCGATATAGTAATGAAAAACCCGTTTATAAATCTGACACAGCGTTACCATATGTGAAAAGGGCAGTTATTTCATTTCTGAGAAAAATGAAAAACGATAAAGTGAAAGACATGGTAGCCGTTGTTACTTTTAATTCAAATGTAAGTGTTGTTTCAAATTTTACGGATGATTATGATAAACTCGAGACAAAAATTAATAATTTATCAAAAGTGAATTCAAACGTTAATATTTCTTTAGGATTAAAAAAAGCGAAGGAATTATTGAATGATGGGAAGTCTTCGTATAAGAATGTTGTATTATTCTCTGTGGGTCATACAAATACAGGTGATTATTTAGAAGAGGGTTGCTTTGATAAAAGTGTTGTTGGTCACTCTTGGCAAAACACTAGAACAAAGGTTAAACTCTATAAATATGCAAATTATGCATATAGTATCGCACAGAAAATAAAAGAACAATGCATTGCAATCTATTCAATTGGATTATTTCAGACAATGGACAATATGCCTAGTCAAGGGAAAGAAGCTGTGGAATTATTTAAACTTACTGCTTTAAATATGGCATCTTCACCCGATAAATTCTTTTTAGTTGATAACCCCGACGATATTGCTTTGTCTTTTGCAAAAATTGCGGAAAACATTGATGATTTTAGTATTTCTGCTATAAAAACCTATGGTACGGAAGAAAACTTTTCAAACAAAACCATTTTCTTTAAGGAAGAGGCAAAGGGTTCCTATAAAAGCGCTTTGGTTACTTTCAAAAAAGAGTGGTTCCAATCTAATGAATCATACAACCACGGCTTGGCACAATTTTGTGCGCAGTATG
The DNA here is from genome assembly GCA_017430965.1 of Clostridia bacterium. Classification (GTDB taxonomy): domain Bacteria; phylum Bacillota; class Clostridia; order Oscillospirales; family Acutalibacteraceae; genus RUG714. The sequence goes on from JAFRLX010000166.1 coordinate 1,311, forward strand.
CCATGTTCGGCTATTCACCCGACCATTCGACCAAGAAAAAAGAGAATACTTACATTAAAACCTGTTTGGAAAACGGCGGGTTTACCGTGCTGGACTCGAATATGAATGCGGCACGCGATGAAGTCAATTACTTTCTTGCCGCCAAAACAATTCATTTAGGCGGAAAAAGAAAACAATTGCTGTTTGTGGGCACTATCGGTTCCAATAAAGAGCAGTGGTATTCCAATTTTGACCCTGAAGGTAGAGGTAGAAAGAACGGAAAAGGGCGCGAAATCGGCAAACATTGCGGCTTTGAAGATGCAAAAGAGTTTATGGTGAATAAAATCAACGGTATTTTGTTCAACGGCTCTTACGGTTTTTCAAAAGACAATACCATTCTGCTTTTTGCCGGACACAGCCGCGGTGCAGCAACCGCAAACCTGCTCGCAGCTTCCGCGGTAAATGAGAACGCCGCTTGGGCGAATGCCGGCAGTGTTTTTGCCTACACTTTTGCAACACCGAATAATACCCTTGCGAAGGATTACAAATCTTCAAAATATTCCTTTATTCACAACATTGTCAATCCCGAGGATATGGTGACACATGTAATGATGAAGGATACTTGGAAGTATCATAAATACGGGAAAATCTATGTTTTGCCGAGCAAAACCAACACATCCTCCGCGAAATATAAATCGTATTTAACAAGAATGAATCATTTTTATAAAAATTATAAAAATGATGAATATGAGCCGTACACAAGAGGAGAGGCTGCTACTCACAGTATTATTCAAGAATTCAATAAAAATATGAAATCGGTGGATGATTTCTATTCAAAGAAGTATTATTACAAAGGAACAACATGGTTGGAACCATATGTCTTTTTCAAAAAAACGTTGCTGCCGTATGTGGCAAAAGTGAGTAAGGAAAGTAAGGATGAAGGCTATGACAATATGATTGATGTTCTACTTTGGAATCCTTTGGGCTTTTATTTTGATATTGTTGCCTATTTTGCCGACCCGGATATTGATTTTTCCACTCAACACGGTTATGATCTCGGCATGGGCGGCAATTTTGAGCAGGCGCACGCCATGCACACCTATTGTTCCTATGTGGAAGCACTCAATTCCGGCGAAATCACGGCTGATAGAAATTCAAAATACGGTTCGTGGAATTGCCCGGTTGATATTGAAATCTATGACAACACCACCAATGAATTAGTCGGCAGAATTCAAAATAACACTGTCGATAAGGAGATTGAAGCGAAAGAAAACTCGGTTGTAATGACTGTTGACGGTGACACGAAGTCTTATTACTTACCTGCAGACGGCGATTATACCGTGAAAGTGATTGGTAATGATAACGGCACTGCAGACTATACCTTGACAACACTCGGTGAAGACAATAACGAACTTGAAAGAGTCAATTATTACGATATTCCTGTTGCAAAGAGTCAAGAAATGTCGGCAACCGTGCAGCCTGAAGCGACGGCTGCAAGTGTGACTTTGCATAACGACAATCAGCAAGTGATTGCAAGCGATGAGGTCTTCGAAAATGCACAAGAGGCGGTTTGCAATGTGAGCGTGAATGTTACCGGCAGCGGCTTTGTGAGCGGAGACGGTGAAGCAAAAATCGGTGACTATGCAGAGCTGACAGCTACCGCACAGTGCAGCACTTTTTTAGGGTGGTATAGCGGCGGCAACTGTGTTTCTACAGACCTTGTTTACAAATTCAGAGTAACGGGAGATACTTCACTCAGCGCTAAATTTTCGGAAGGAAGTCATAATTACAAGGAAGTTGTAACCGAGGCAACTTGTGCCGATAAAGGCACAACCGAAAAAGTGTGCGAAAACTGCGGTGTGAGCACGATTATTTCCGAAACACCGGCATTGGGACACGATTATATTGCGTATGAAGCACAAGAACCGACTTGTGAAGAATCGGGATGGGAAGCTTATCAAAGCTGTTCAAGGTGCGAATATTCCACATATTGTGAGTTGCCGGCATACGGACATGTTTACAATACCGTTGTTACTGAGCCGACTTGTTCAAATGCTGGTTATACTATGCATACATGTTATTTATGCGGTGATAGTTATACGGATAACAATGTTTTGGCGCTCGGTCACACATACAAAACAAGTGTTACAGCACCAACTTGTACTCAAGATGGTTATACCAAGTATGATTGCGTGCGTTGTGATGACAGTTATATCGGCGATAAAAAACAGGCGCTCGGTCACACATATAAAACAAGTGTTACTGCAACTTGTACTGAAAGTGGTTATGCCAAGTATTATTGTGTGCGTTGTAATGACAGTTATACTGGCGATGAAATTCAGGCGCTCGGTCATTCCTTCGGCGCTTGGCAACAAACCAAAGCACCTACCTGTAAAGTGAAAGGTGAAGAAACAAGAGTTTGTGCAAGAGATGCTTCGCACAAAGAAACAAGAGAAGTAGCAGCGCTCGGTCACAGCTACAAAACAACAGTTAAAAACCCAACCGCTGGCTCTTTAGGCTATACACTCCATGCCTGTTCGAGGTGTCAAAACAACTATAAGGACAAATGGGTTGCCCCCACCGGCAAGGTGAGCGGGTTGAAATGCAAAACAAGAAAGGCTACCGAGCAAACATTAACTTGGAAAGCAGTGAAGGGCGCATGCTCTTATGTGGTAAAAATCTCGGACAAAACCGGCAAGAAATGGGAAAGAGAAATGGTAGTCACTACCAATTCCTGCACAGTCAAAAAATTAAAAGCCGGCTGTAATTACAAGTTTAAGGTAAAGTTTTCTTTAAAAGCGGGAGATGGCAAAAAGTATCACTCTAATTGGTCTGCGACAATGGTCTCTCCGTCTCTTCCGACCGGCACAACACTCACCAAACTTACAGGCGGCAAAAAGTGCTTTACTGCTCAGTGGAAGAAAGCGCCTTACACCGGATATCAAATCCAATACAGCACCAATGCGAAGTTTACCGGCGCAAAGAA
>JAFRLX010000167.1 GCA_017430965.1 Clostridia bacterium
AACCTCTTTTGCGAAAGCAAAAGAGGTTTTTTGCATAGAAAAGTCATCAATTTTAATATTTATTTTAAATATTATTATATTTATATTGCATTAGTTAAAAATTAATGTTAAAATAAGATAATATAATAGGAGTAATATGGAATTAGTATGATTATTTTAGGGATTGACCCCGGTTATGCCATTATCGGGTGGGGCGTTTTAGAATATCGCAACAACCATTTTAAAGTGCTTGATTACGGTGCGATTACAACCAATGCCGGAGAATACTTTCCGCAAAGGCTTTCCACTATTTACGACAGCTTGTGCGCAATCATTCACCAGTATCAGCCGCAAGTGATGAGTATGGAAAAAATCTTTTATAATTCCAATGCAAAAACGGTCATTGATGTATCTCAGGCAAGAGGTGTTATCACACTTGCCGCTTATCAAAACGATTTGGAAATTGCAGAGTATACACCCTTGCAGGTTAAACAGGCGGTTGTCGGTTACGGCAGAGCCGAAAAGAAACAGGTTCAGGAAATGACAAGAACCATTTTGGGGCTTGCCAAAATCCCGAAGCCTGACGACACGGCGGATGCGCTGGCTATGGCAATTTGTCACGGGCATTCCTCCGGCTCATTATTACAACAAATGAAAGGCAGAACCTGGTAAAATGATTTACAGTTTGAAAGGGACTTTGGTTACAGCGGATGTTCACTTTGCAGTGATTGAAGTCGGCGGTATCGGTTTTAAATGCTTTTGTTCCACAAGAACACTCGCGCAGTTGCCGCAGGCCGGTAAAGAAGTGTTTTTGCTCACTTATATGAATGTGCGTGAAGATGCCATTGAGCTTTACGGCTTTTGTGATAAAACGGAATTGGATTGCTATAAGCTTTTAATTGATGTCAAAGGTATCGGCCCGAAAGCGGCAATGAGTATTCTTTCCACATTGACTCCCGACCGCTTGGCACTTGCAGTTGCCTCAAAAGATTTTAAAGCCATTCAGGCAGCTCCCGGCATTGGCAGAAAGGGTGCCGAGATGGTTATTCTGGAACTCAAAGACAAATTAGGCGCTTTGGATATTGAGTCAGGTGAGATAGTTGAAGAGGTTGCCGATGTTTCGGTCTCTGCTTCCAAAAAGGATGCTATTGATGCTTTGGTGTCTTTAGGCTATTCACAAAGCGATGCCGCTAAAGCAATCGCCAAAGCCGGTAAAGGATTGTCTACGGAAGACTTAATCAAATATGCGTTAACACATTTAGGAATATAATTAAGGAGAAGTATGAACTACGAAGAGAATGAATCCAGATTGATTTCTACCGAATTTGATTATTCGGAGGATAGCGATATTGAGCTTTCTCTCAGGCCAAAAGTTTTAGATGATTACATCGGTCAAGATAAAGTTAAGGAAAAGTTAAAAATCTATATTGCCGCCGCTAAAAACCGCAATGACATTTTAGACCATATTCTTCTTTACGGTCCTCCCGGTCTCGGCAAAACCACTTTGGCAGGCATTATTGCCAATGAAATGGGCGTCAACTTCCGTGTCACTTCCGGACCGGCGATTGAAAAGCCCGGAGACTTAGCTGCTCTGCTGACCAACTTACAGGAAGGCGATGTCCTGTTCATTGATGAAATCCATCGCCTTAACCGCTCCGTGGAAGAAGTGCTTTATCCGGCGATGGAAGACCATGTTATTGATATCATTATCGGTAAAGGTCCCTCGGCAAGAAGCATCCGCCTGGATTTGCACCGCTTCACTTTGATAGGTGCCACGACAAGAGCAGGGCAATTAAGCGCGCCGCTGCGTGACAGGTTCGGCGATGTGGAGCGCTTGGAATTATACACCACCGAACAGTTGGCGCAAATTGTAACCAGAAGTGCCGGTATCCTCGGTATTGAGATAGAGCCGGAGGGTGCATTGGAAATTGCCTCGCGTTCGCGCGGCACTCCGCGTATCGCAAACAGGCTGCTCAAAAGAGTGCGCGATTTTGCAGAGATTGTGTTTGAAGGCGTCATTACCGAGCAAAGCGCTATGAAATCTCTCAACCAAATGGATATTGATGAACTGGGTTTAGACCAAATTGACAGAACCTTGCTCTTAACAATGATTAAAAACTATAACGGTGGTCCTGTGGGGCTTACCACTTTAGCTGCCTCAATCGGTGAGGAAACTGTCACGATTGAAGATGTTTATGAACCGTATTTAATGCAAATCGGTTTTTTAACCAAAACACCGAGGGGCAGGTGTGCAACGCCCAAAGCGTATGCGCACCTCGGCATTGAGTATCGAACAGAATAGGAGAACAGATGGGTAGATTATTTGGAACAGACGGTGCAAGAGGCGTTGCCAACAGCGAATTAACACCTGAACTTGCAATGAATATCGGCAGAGCTGCCGCTTGTGTTTTAACACAAGGCACCAACAGACCGCGTTTTTTAATCGGTAAAGATACAAGACAAAGCTCCGACATGCTTGAAGCTGCACTTGCAGCAGGGCTGTGCTCTGTCGGTGCCGATGTATTGCTTTTAGGCGTGGTGCCGACACCTGCGGTTGCCTACCTCGTAAAGCATTACGGCTATGATGCAGGCGTGATGATTTCCGCTTCTCACAATCCTTGTGAGTTTAACGGCATTAAGCTCTTTCAGTCCACCGGCTATAAATTGCCGGATGAAATTGAAAACCGCATGGAAGCCATTATTCTTGACAGCGCGGAGGTTCCTCCCGTTAAAGTTGGCGGAGATGTCGGGAAGATTACTTACTCCGAAACGGCGGTTGAGGATTATGTGGAGCACATTAAGAATGCTGCACAGGCAGATTGCAGCGGTTATAAGGTTGCGTTTGATTGTGCAAACGGTTCGGCAAGTGCAACAGCCGAGAAGCTGTTTAATGCTTTGGGTATTGATGCTGTTTATACCGCTTGTCAACCCAACGGAACCAATATCAATGAGAATTGCGGCTCCACCCATTTAGAGGCTTTGCAGAAAACAGTTGTCGAAAACGGATGCCGACTCGGCTTTGCTTTTGACGGTGATGCCGACAGAATGCTGGCTGTGGATGAAAACGGCGATACGGTAGATGGTGATAAAATTATCGCTATCTGTGCGCAATATATGAAAGAACAAGGCATTTTGAAGAATAATACCGCTGTGGTTACCGTAATGAGTAATATGGGCTTCTTCAAATTCTGCAAGGAAAATGCGATTGCCTGTGAGAAAACGGCTGTAGGGGACCGCTATGTCCTCGAAAACATGCTTGCAAACGGGCACAATATTGGCGGGGAACAATCCGGACATGTTATCTTTTTGGACCATGCCAGCACCGGTGACGGTCAGCTTTCCGCCGTGATGCTGCTCAATGTTTTGGCGCACAGCGGAAAACCGCTGAGCGAATTAGCCGCACAAATGCAGGTGTACCCGCAAGTGCTTGTTAATGTCAGAGTGACTGCGCAAGGCAAAGCGGCATATGCCGAAGATGCGGTGATTCATGAGAAAATTGCCGAAGCGGAACAGAGTATGGGTGATGCCGGTAGAGTACTGGTGAGATTGTCCGGTACCGAGCCGCTCATTCGCGTGATGCTCGAGGGCGAAGATTTAGACCAAATCACAACCATTGCCAATGAGATAGCGGCTGTTGTTAAGGAAAGGCTCTCTTAAATGAAAACTGCGCTGAATTGGAAAGATTATGAATTATTGGATTGTTCCGATGGTGAAAGATTAGAGCGCTGGGGCGATAAAATTTTGATTCGACCTGACCCTCAAGTCATTTGGCACAGTGAAAAAAAGAATCCTTTATGGCATAAGGCCGATGCAAAATATATTCGCTCAAAAACCGGAGGCGGCTATTGGGAAGTTTTTCACAAGCTTCCGCCTTCCTGGACAGTGGATTATTTAGATTTGTGTTTCGGTGTCAAAACCATGGGGTTTAAACATACCGGCATTTTTCCGGAACAGGCTGTGAACTGGGACCGCCTAACCGACATTATCCAATCCGTCGGCAGACCCGTAAAAGTATTGAACCTTTTCGGCTACACCGGTTGTGCCACAATAGCGTGCTTAAAAGCAGGAGCTTCTGTTTGCCATGTGGATGCTTCAAAAGGAATGGTGGCTTGGGCAAAAGAGAATGCAAAGCTTTCCAATGTGGCGGATAAACCCGTTCGCTGGATTGTCGATGATTGTTTTAAATTTGTAAAGCGCGAAATTCGCCGCGGCAATACCTATGACATTGTCGTTATGGATCCGCCTTCCTACGGGCGCGGACCGAATAAGGAGATTTGGCGCTTGGAAGACAATATATTTGATTTTTGCATCACCTGCGCACCGCTCTTAAATGAAAATTCGTTGGCATTGTTTTTAAATTCCTATTCGACCGGTCTTTCCGGAGCAGTGATGCAATATGTTCTATCGGCAAGTGTTGCCGCTCGCTTAGGCGGGAAAGTAAACAGTGATGAAATCGGATTAAAGGTAACGGATTCCGGGTTGGTTTTGCCCTGTGGTGCAACGGCTATTTGGAGTAAAGAATGAGTTTTATTGAATGTCGCAATCTTGCCTATCAATATCAAGGCGCAAAGAGATTTGCGATTGATCATATTGATTTAGATATTGAGCAAGGGGAGTTTATTGCCGTTATCGGGCACAACGGTTCCGGAAAATCAACTTTGGCTAAGCTCTTAAACGGATTGTTTCTGCCCACGCAAGGCAGTGTTTGTGTGGATTCCATTCCTACGGCAGACGAAGACAGGAGGCTTGACCTGCTGCAAAAAGTAGGAATGATTTTCCAAAACCCGGATAATCAAATTGTTGCGAGCATCGTGGAAGAAGATGTCGCATTCGGACCCGAGAATTTAGGTGTGCCTCCCGAAGAAATTCGCAAGAGGGTTGATGAAGCGCTTCAAACGGTCGGTATGTATGATTACCGCTTAAAAGCGCCGCACAATTTATCCGGCGGGCAAAAGCAAAGGGTTGCGATTGCGGGGATTATTGCTATGCAGCCGCAATGTATTGTGATGGATGAATCCACGGCAATGCTTGACCCGATCGGCAGAAGAGAAGTAATGCAATCCGTTAAAATGCTCAACCGCACTTTGGGCATTACGATTATTTACATTACCCACTTTATGAATGAGGCAGTCAAAGCCGATAGAGTGATATTGCTCGACCATGGTATCGTGGCGGCGGACGGAACACCCAAAGAAGTTTTTGCAGATTATCAAAGAATCATTGATTTCGGTTTGGATGTTCCGCAAAGCTATGAGTTAATGCACCGCCTGGGCTGCGACGAAACTGTTCTGACAGAAGATGAATGTGTTACAAAATTAGAGGAACTGTTAAAAGAGAATGGAAATACTTGAGATTAACAATGTATCATATGTCTATTCAAAGGGCACGCCCTTTGAGCATTTGGCATTAGATAATATTAACCTCAAAATTAAACAAGGTGAAACGCTTGCCATTATCGGGCACACCGGTTCCGGAAAATCGACTCTCATTCAGCACCTGAACGGTTTATTCAAAGCACAGAGCGGCACCGTAGTCTTTCAAGGTAAAGATATTTGGGCTGATAAAAAAAATATTAAGAACATTCGCTTTAAAATCGGTCTGTGTTTTCAGTACCCCGAGTACCAGCTTTTTGAAGAAAGCGTGTATAAAGACATTGCTTTCGGGCCGAAGAATATGGGGTTAGAGGAAGATGAAATTCGCCAAAGAGTTCAGCGCGCAATGCAGTATATGGAATTGCCGGAGCGCTATATAGACCGCTCGCCGTTTGACTTATCCGGCGGGCAGAAGCGCAAGGTAGCATTAGCAGGCATTTTGGCAATGGAACCGGACATTTTGGTTTTAGATGAACCTACTGCGGGTTTGGACCCGGCTGCGAAAAACCATTTATTTGACTTGATTCAAAAATATAAAGAACAGTCGGGCACTACGGTTGTTTTCGTTTCTCACAGCATGGAAGATGTTGCAAAGCTCGCTGAGCGCATTGTTGTGATGAATGATAGCAAGGTGGTTATGGAAGGGAAACCTGCCGAGGTGTTTGAGCATGCCGAGACTCTTTTGAAAATGGGACTGAGCGTGCCGGAAATCACCAAAGTGTTTATGAAGTTAAAAAAGAAAGGCTATTCCCTGCCTTCTGTGTATACCGTGGAGGATGCGCTGCAGTCTTTGCAGCCGCTTATAGGAGGAATGTGCCATGATTCATGATATTTCCTTCGGACAGTATTATCCCGCTTCCTCGGTGCTCCATAAGCTCGATGCGCGTTTTAAAATCATTATGACTTTGGTGTTGGTTGTCGGTGTGTTTTTCTGTAACTCTGTTTGCAGCATTGCCCTTGCCGCACTGTTTTGCATCACGATGATGCTGCTTTCCAAAATTCCGATTCCCACTTTTTTGAAAAATTTAAAACCGCTCATTCCCATCATTATTCTGACTTTTATTCTGAATATCATTTATGTGCCGGGTGAACACGTCATTTGGAGTGTTTGGAAATTTCAGCTCACAACAGAAGCACTGCAAACCGCTGTTTTCATTGCTTTTAGAATTGTTCTATTGGTGATCATCACATCTTTTTTAACCTATACGACAACTCCGACAGCGCTGACAAGTGCTATTGAAGACTTGCTCAAGTGGTTAAAACTGTTTAAAGTGGATGTCCATTCTATTGCTATGATGATGAGCATTGCACTGCGTTTTATCCCGACATTAATTGATGAGATTAATAAGATTATCAATGCACAGAAAGCCCGCGGCGCAGATTTTGATTCCGGCAATGTGATTCACAAACTCAAAGCGTTGGTTCCGGTTTTAATTCCGCTGTTTATTTCCTCGTTCCGGCGTGCCTATGAGTTGGCAAATGCTATGGAATGCCGTTGCTATAACGGCGGGGAGGGCAGAACAAAGCTCAAAACCATGCAATCCGGTTTAAAGGATTACATCGCTTTAGGCGTTTGCCTGGCAGTCGTGAGCGGCTTTATCTTATTAAATATGATTAAAATTGCCGGAGTGTATTGATATGCCAAATTTATTGTTAACCATTCGCTATAACGGCAAATACTTCCATGGCTGGCAAGTGCAAAAGAATGCTTTGAGTGTTCAGCAGGTTTTGCAGGATGCGATAGAAAGCTTATTCGGCAGCAGATTAGATGTGAAGGGTTGTTCCCGCACCGACGCGGGTGTACATGCCAACATGTATTGCGTAAGCTTTAAGGCACCTTTTTTTCCCGGGGAGTATCACACGGTCAGCGCTCTCAATCGCTACCTGCCAGACAGTATAAAAGCCTATGCATGCCAAGAGGTTGCGGAGGAGTTTCATGCGCGCTACTCATCTTGCGGAAAAGAGTATGTTTATTTGATTGATAACGGAAAATATGAAAATCCGTTTTATCGTGATTTTGCTTTCCATTATCGCTATGCGCTTGATGAAAAGCAATTAAACCTTGCCGCTGCAAAATTTGAAGGCACACATGATTTTGCCGCATTCTGCAGTTCCGGCTCCGATATTGAAGATACAAAAAGAACCATTTACCATTGCCGCGTGGAGCGTGAGGGTGATTTGGTGAAAATCATCATCAGTGGTGACGGCTTTTTGTACAATATGGTTCGCATTATTGCAGGCACTTTTATAGATGTCGCAAAAGGGAAAATTAGCGCTGAAGATATTCCTTTGATTATTCAATCCGGAGAGCGACAAAAAGCCGGTAAAACGCTTGCCGCAAAAGGATTATTCTTAAATAAAGTTTTTTACGGAGAAATCATTTGAAAGCTGAAAACAAATTTAAACTCAGAGTCAGTAAAAAAAAGCTGCTCGATAAAATAGAAAACCAAACACCGGCTTCGGAAACAAAGATGAACCGCTCTAAAAGAGCAAATCGCTTCGGCTGGTTCGGTAAAGGTTTTTTGATTGCTGTTTTTTCGTTGCTGCTGCTTTTCCTGATTTTTAATATTAATTATTTAACGCCGTCTAAAATGAAAGAGCATATGAAGGCCGTTTTTGCCGATTTCGGGCACGGAGAAGGCTTCCCGTATCATTTTTCTTCGGATGATATTATTGACTTCTTTGCTTTTTCCTCCGGGGATAAAGTGATTCTAACCAACAATGATTTAATCATTCTTAACGGCTCCGCCAATGAAGTTTTGCACTATAAACACAGCATGTCCAACCCCATTGCTAAGCCCTCAAGAGACAGAATACTGTTATTTGACCAAGGCTCTACAAAAGCAATTATTCTCAACCAAAGCGGGCAAGTGCTCTCTTTTCCGAACGAGAATAAGATTCTTTGCGCAGATATTTCCGATAGCGGAAAAAGCGTGATTGTTACAAGAGATGATTCTCAAAAAGAAGTATTGAGCGTTTACAACTTCTCCGGAAAAAAAATGATGGAGTGGGAAAAAGGGGAAGGCTATATTATTGATTGCACCATCAGTGCAAACGGCAATTTTGTCGCTTTGGGAATTGTCGACACCGAGAATGCCATGCAAACGGTCAATGTGTTTACTTTTTCGGTCAGCAATGCCAAACAAAAAGGGCATATGCAGTTTAAATCCTCTTATCTCTACGATTTGGACTTTTTAACAACAAACGATTTGGCTGTTTTATGTAATAATAAAATCAGTGTGTTGAATGCGAAATGCGAGTTGAAATCCGATCTGGAATTGTCAGCGGATAGTAAACAACTCTTTACCGATAAAAAAGGACACATTATTAATGTGTATTCGCTGTATAATAACGGGAATTACACCATAGATGTTTACAACACATCGCTTAAAAAGATTTACTCTAAAGACAGTGAAGGTGAAATTGTAAAGGTCAGTTCCGACGGCAGCAGCCTTGCAACCTTATTCACAAATAAGACTGCACAAGTCAATAAGATTGGCGGAAATGTCACTTTCACCTGCAAGTTGGATATTGACCCGATGTTCATTCTCTCCAACAATAAGACCGTTTTTGTGTGTTCAAACGGAACGGTTGAAAAAGTAAAGGCGACCAGAAAATGAACGGGAATTATTTAGACATTCTGTTTTTGGTTCTATTTATTGTATCGTGCCTGTTTTCCTATTTGCGGGGTTTTTTAAAGAGAATCAGCACAACTGTGGCGCTTACCGTTTCTTTGATTGCCGGTATTTTGTGGTTAAGTGTATTTTCTCAATATTTTCACTTTTCTCATGAGTATGATGCGTTGATAGTACTCATCATAATTGCGATTGCGGCGTTTATCCTTGTCAAGGTCGCTATGAGAAAAGTCTCAAAAACCGTTTCGCCCAATCTTCTTTTTGGAACGATGGATAAAGTATTAGGGCTTTTGGTCGGTGCGGTGCAAGCAATTTGCATTTCGTTTGTTATTGCTTATGTGTTGCATCTGTTTGCAAAAGACATTGCAGCCGAGTCTCTGGTTATCCGATTTTTCGTGCAAAATTTCATTCAGTAGAAAGGCTCTCTTATGGAATTATTTAAAAAATACTTGAAACAAGCAAAAACTATTCCAAACATTCTTTCCTTTATCAGAATTGCGTTAATACCCGTATTCTGCGTGTTAATGGTGAGTGCCATGGAAGGGGAGTTGCTCAATATTAAAAAGTTTGTCATCGGCATTATTGTTTTTGCCGTTGCAGGCTTGACCGATTTGTTTGACGGTAAGATTGCCAGGCGCTTTAATCAAGTTACAGACCTTGGTAAAATGTTGGACCCCGTCGCGGATAAATTAACACAGTTTGCTGTTGCCATTATTTTAATGGTGTGGTTTTGGGGCGACTGGTTGTTTATCGGGCTGTTTTCCGTTTACATTATTAAGGAAATCATCCAACTCATAGCCGGTGTAGTGATGCTCTCGCGTTATGATAAACCGATGCAGGCGGCGATTTGGGGAAAGGTTTCCACGGTTGTGTTCTACATTGTAATTATTGTGATGTTTTTGAGCAGCCAAAAGGGTGTGTTGCATCAATTATACCTGCAGAACATTCTTCCGTTTGATTTTGTGATGCCGACTGTCGTGCTGTATATTCTCGTGGGCATTTCCGTTATCTTTATGTTCATGGCGTTTTTCAGCTACATTCCCGATTATGTGGAGGCAATGCATCACACCAATCAAAGAGGTGTTGAGGAAGTTGTAATCGGCGTTTTAATCATTTTAGTCGGTTTATTTATGTTGCTAATCAGACATGATGGAGGCGGCATCCAATTTGCATATTTAGCAGGTGCATTTTTCGGCTCTGCCGCAACTTTGGAGGTCATTGGTATATACCGATTGATTGTGACCTCAAAATTGCCGAAGGGGGATCCGTTAAAAGAAACGGAAGAGGCAGAAAAAGTAAAGGAAAAAGGTGAATAAGAATGGCAATGATGTGTTCAAGGTGCGGTAAGCGCCCGGCAGTAATCTTTATTTCAAAACCGGACAATGGTAATAATAAGCCGGAAGGGCTTTGCTTAACCTGTGCAAAAGAATTAAATATCGGACCTGTCAAACAGTTAATGGATCAAATGGGAATTACGGACGATGATTTGGAAGCGGCACAGGAACAATTAACGCAATTGATGAGCGATAATGACGGTGATTTCGAATTAGGCGGCGCACAGCCTTTGCCTTTTATGAATTTTATGCAAGGCGAAAATGCACCTGCGCAACAAGAGGAAGATGAAGAAGAACCTCCGAAAGAGGAAACCGGTAAGAAAAGTAAAAATAAACACAAGAGCAAACGCAAATATCTCAGCTCTTATTGTACCGATTTAACCAAAAAAGCGAATGATAATGAGATTGACCGTATCATTGGCAGAGATAAGGAAATCGCAAGAGTCATTCAAATTCTTTGCAGAAGAACAAAGAACAATCCCTGCCTTGTCGGTGAACCCGGTGTCGGCAAAACCGCTATTGCAGAGGGCATTGCCCTGAAAATTTCACAGGGTGAAGTGCCCGCGAAATTGGCGGATAAAGAAATCTTTTTGCTTGATTTAACCGCTTTGGTTGCCGGAACGCAGTTTAGAGGGCAATTTGAAAGCAGAATTAAGGGATTAATTGATGAAGTCAAAAAAGAAGGGAATATCATTCTCTTTATTGATGAAGTGCATAACCTTGTCGGCTCCGGCGGTGACAGCGAAGGAACCATGAATGCTGCTAACCTTTTAAAGCCTGCTCTTTCAAGGGGCACAATTCAAGTAATCGGCGCAACAACCTTTGATGAATACAGAAAGTATATCGAAAAGGATTCCGCTTTGGAAAGAAGATTCCAACCAGTGAGTGTGGAAGAACCTTCTATTGATGATACCACCGATATTTTATTGGGCATAAAGGATTATTACGAAAACTATCACCGTGTCAGAATTTCCGATGAACTGGTCAGGAAAACGGTTGAGCTTTCGGAGCGCTATATTAATGACCGCTTTTTACCTGATAAGGCGATTGACCTTTTAGACGAAGCTTGTACCTGCGCGAATTTAAGGAACAAAGCCATCAGTCAGCTGCAAATAGCCGAGACAAAGCTTGAAGAGCTGAAGAAGCAAAAAGAAGATATTGAAAATATCGAGGAAGGCAAAGAAATTGACTATGAGGCTTTACTGGATGTAAAGAGTAAGATTAGCGAGTTGGAAAACAGCTTCCCGGAAATTCAAAAGTTGGCTGCCGATAATCAGGTTTTAGACGATGACCTTGCGAAGGTAATCAATTTGTGGACCGGTGTACCGGTGCAGAAAATCCAAATGGGGGACTTGAAGAACCTCAAAAACATGGAAAAAGAGATTAAAGCGAAGATTATCGGCCAAGATGAGGCGATTGATGCGCTCTGCAAAGCCATTCGCCGCAGCCGTGTGCAAATCAGTGCCCGGCGCAGACCTGCTTCCTTTATCTTTGTCGGTCCGACAGGTGTCGGCAAAACAGAATTGGTTAAGCAGTTAAGTTACCAACTGTTTTCTACGCCCGAGACACTCATTCGCCTGGATATGAGCGAATTTATGGAAAAACATTCCGTTTCCAGGATTATCGGTTCGCCTCCCGGCTATGTCGGCTATGATGAAGCGGGGCAATTAACCGAAAAAGTGCGCAGAAAGCCGTATTCCGTAGTGCTCTTTGATGAAATCGAAAAAGCGCATCCGGATGTGATGAATATCCTGTTGCAGATTTTGGATGAAGGTAAAATTACCGATGCACACGGCAGAACCGTTTCCTTTGCCAATACAGTCATTGTGATGACCTCAAATGCAGGTTCCTCTCACAAGGACACCACATTAGGTTTTGCCAAGGATAAAGCGACTGTTTCTAAGGAACGCGCTATGAAAGCCCTCGAACAATTCTTAAAGCCGGAGTTCATCGGCAGAGTGGATGAAATCATTGCATTTAACCCGCTTACGGTTGAAAATTACGAAAAAATTGCAAAGTTAATGCTTGAGGAATTGATTGATCCGCTCAAGGATAAAGGGATTGTCTTTTCTTGGGATGAATCGGTTTTAGCCTTTTTGGCGCAGAAAGCATATGGCGGACCCAGAGGCGCAAGAGACCTTGCCAATGCGGTTCGAAAGTATGTTGAAGACCCGATTGCAGCCATTATTGTGGAAAAATGTGATGTAAAAATCAGTGCCATTTCAATTGCTTTGGTAAATAATGAAATTGAAGTAAGTGCTGTTTAATAAACGAAAAGGAGTTTGTTATGGGGAAAAAATTATTAGCTTTTGTATTAGCTATGGTTTTGTTTGTGAGTGTATTTTCACTCCCGAGCTTTGCTGATGCTCAATACATTTCAGGTGACTGGAGCTACGCTGTCGAAGGCGGCGGAGCAAAAATCTTATCCTACAGCGGTGCGGATAAGATTGTAACGATTCCGGAAAAACTTAGAGGGAATGCAGTGCTTTCCATCGGTGAAAACGCTTTTGAGGGGACAGCTGTTTCTGTCTTAAATCTTCCGGAAAGCCTCAAAAAGATTGAGGACAACGCGTTTTACGGTTCTAATGTGAAAGCAGTTTATATCCCGAGAACCTGCACAGTTATTAGCAGTACGGCTTTTGAAAACAGTGTGTATGTTTTCGGCTTTGAAGGTACTGCTGCGCAGACTTATGCAACAACCACGAGTAATCAGTTTATTAGTGTGGCGCAAGCCTACGGCTTTGTTTCCTATGTCGGCAGAAAGATTAGGATTAACACGCCTCACGCCTTTACGCTGCGCGCTTTGGATTCTTTCAATACCGTTAACGGCAGGTACATTATCGGTTCTAAGGTCGGTATGGGTAAGGTTTCCATTACTTTTAGCAACGGTATCAGTGCTGTTTTAGCGGTTAAGGTCAAAGCCGTTCCTAAGGCAATTGCGAATTTGCCCACCACGGTCAATCTGTATATCGGCGACAGCAAAACATTGCAGCCGAGCATTTCCAACGGCATTTATCCGCAAGAGGATTTCGCTTTCAAATCCAACAATATTGCTGTGGCTCCCATTTCTAACAAAGGAAAAATAACCGGTATTGCACCCGGTTCCACAACTGTTGTTGTGGCGTATGCCAGCGGTTTGAAAACAAGCGTTAAGGTGAATGTCGGTTACGAAACCACCAAGTTCAATTTGAACAAGCACGAATATTTCTTAGGTGCCGGTGAACCTGCCAAGGTTACTTACACCATCGGCAAGAATGAAGTAGTTAAAAAAGTCACCTATACTTCCTCCAACAGCAAGGTGGCGGAGGTAGCCTCCAACGGTCAAATCAATGCCAAAAAAGTCGGTACTGCAGTCATTACCGCGACCACTTATAACGGTTTGACCGATACCTGTGTGATTACTGTCGGCAAAGCGCCGACAAAAGTCGCGTTGGCAAAAACCGCCATCACCATGGGTGCCGGTGAAAAGGTGAAATTTAAAGTTAAAATCGACAAGGGCGCTGTATGTTCCTCCTTTATTTGGAGAAGCGGGGACACCTCTATTTTCACTGTCACTGACAAGGGTGAAGTGAAAGCAAAAAAGCCCGGCACGGCAAAGCTTTATGTTTACACATATAACTACAAATCCAGAAATCCGTATATTAGAGCAGCTGCGAAAATTACTGTAAAAAAAGCGCCTTCGAGCATTGCTTTTAATAAGAGCTCTATTGCGCTCGGTGTTGGTGAAACCTTTGATTTGAATTTGAAGCTGCCTGCTAACAGTGACAGCTATAAAAAGCAAATATCTGTTTCGAATTCGAGCATTTTCTCTGTTGGCGATAAGCTTTTGATTAAGGGCAAGAAGGTAGGGAAAGCTACCATCACTTTAACGACCTTTAACGGCAAGAAAGCCACTTGTAAAGTGACAGTCAAACCCGCTCCTCAAAAGGTGAAGTGTAAGCCGGACAGCTTTAAACTGTCTATTGGTCAATCGCGCAAGCTTAATCCCTATGTCAATACCGGTGCTTGTTGCTCGACCTATAAGTTTAAAACTTCAAATAAAAATGTTTGCACCGTTTCGGCTGCGGGCGTTGTGAAGGCAAAGGATTACGGTACCTGCTATATTCATATTTATACCTATAACCACACTTCCAAGAAACCCGTTACCTTTAAGGTGAAGGTCAATGTCGGCTACATTACAAATAAACTGGAATACTACACCACATATTTCGTTGAAACCGACTACGGTAAGTCTAATAACATCAAAATGGCTTGCAAATACATTAACGGTAATACAGACGGCTATATTTTACAGCCGGGTGAAGTTTTCTCCTTTAATGATGCGGTCGGTCCGAGAACGTCAGGGCGCGGTTTCCAGGAAGCGTATGTCATTCAAGGCGGTACCTATGTTCCCGGTATCGGCGGTGGTATTTGTCAGGTTGCAACCACCATTTTTGATGCCGCTCTTTATGCGAATTGTGACATTGTGGAACGCTGGAATCACGACCTTAAGTCCGGCTATGTTCCGATTGGCAGAGATGCTACCGTTTTCTGGGGTTCCCAGGATTTGAAATTCAGAAACAATTATAATACACCGATACGATTGAAAATGAATTACGACCCCTCCGGTGTCCTCAACGCAACCATTTACTCTTTAGATAAGATTAAACTGCCGAAAATCAAATTAGATGTTACGCATAGCGGCGGTGTGTATACTCTCAGGAGATATGCAGGCGGCAAATGTAACTATGTTACCACAAGCAGTTATTTGAATGCTTAGTTATACCCATAACAATTAGAATAGATTAAGGCTCAGCTGAACGCTGAGCCTTTCAGACTGTCGAAAAAGTGGCTGAAACCACGCGACTATTTATCATTCTTATAATATCATTTTATTTTTAAATTGTATTAAATCATTCTTTATAGATAAGTAATTTAAAGCATAATATTACAAAATCGCCGTAGATACGGCGATTTTGCGTTTTTGCCAATCTCTGCTTGCGG
>JAFRLX010000028.1 GCA_017430965.1 Clostridia bacterium
CCGCGCCTTGAGACGCGGGTTAGTAGCGGGGCTTATAGCCCCTGAGCAAACCACCCGTTTGACGGGTGGTATTGATTATTCTGACAAAAAATCTGCCGATTTTAGGGTGCATAGCAGTTTTTGCTAAGTAGTTTTATTCGAATAAGGGAGAAAATTTTTCTTGCGTACTTGCCGTATTCAAGGGAAATTTTATCACTTAGGCGGATGAAAATACAACGCAAAAACCAAACTTCGTTACGGGGACTCACCTAAACTGTAGTGCTAACAAATTTTGAATATAATTATTCGCCTTTTACCATGTTGGCGATTTCATCGGCAAAGTTTTCTTCTTTCTTTTCGATGCCTTCGCCCTTTGCATAGCGGATAAAGCCGGTAACTTTGATATCGCCGCCGAGCTCTTTGGCAACGCTTGCCACATAACCGGCAACATCACCCTTAAAGAGATCACTGCGCACAAATTCCTGCTCTAACAAGCAAATTTCCTTAATTTGCTTTGCAAATCTGCCGTTTACAAGACCGGTGAAAATCTTGTTCTCCACGATTTCCGCCTTATGAGAAACAGCGATATCAGCAAGGGTTTGCAATGCTTCCTTGGAAATGAAGTTGACAAAGTTCTTTCTCTGCTTGTTATCAAGACCCTGATAAATCTCGATATCTTCATCGCTCCATTTTTTCTCATCAGTCGCCTCTTTAATGAGGTCGTTGAGAATCGGTACGGGAAGCGACTCGGGCTTATGAAGAGCGCTGTCAACAGTAATGGACTTAATCTTTTCCAATTCCTCAGCGGGAATGCTGTCCTTGCTCAAATATTCCGGACTCATAGCGGCAACCTGCATGGCAATATTCTTGCCCATAGCGGTAAATTCGGGTTTCGCAGCGATTTCATCGCTGGTTTCAAACTTCACCACAACGCCGACTGCACCGCCTGCGTGGATGTAAGAAATCATGATGCCTTCGACAATTTCAAAACGGCGCACTTTCATGTTTTCTTTGATTTCCTGAATCAGTTCGGTCAGCTTATCTGTTACGCTGATGCCGGCCTCGGTAAGGGTTTCACTCATCAGGGCATCCACATCGGCAGGCTTCTTGGCAATAATTGTCTTGGCAACATCATTGCAGAAATCCTGGAACTTTTGGTTCTTGGCAACGAAATCGGTTTCACTGTTTACTTCCACGATAACGCCTTCTTTGGCTTCTGCATCGTAAAAAGTTACAACTGCACCGTCAGCAGCTACTCTGCTTGCTTTTTTTGCAACCATAGCAGCGCCTTTTTCTCTTAAAATATCAATTGCTTTTGCAATATCACCGGCAGCTTCCGTAAGTGCTTTTTTGCACTCCATCATGCCAACGCCGGTCTTTTCGCGCAATTCTTTTACATCTTTCGCTGTAATAGCCATTTTAATTTCCTCCCCTAAATGATATTATTCCGCTTCCGGAGCTTCTTCTTCGGTCGCCTGTGCATCGGCAGCGCCTTCTGCAGCTTCCTCGGCAACCTCATCAGCGCCTTGTTTACCCTCAATGATAGCATCCGCCATAGCACCTGCTAAAAGTTTTACGGCACGGATAGCATCATCATTACCGGGAATTACATAGTCAATCTCATCGGGGTCACAGTTTGTATCAACAATGGCAACAATCGGAATACCGAGTTTCTTTGCCTCTGCAACCGCAATTCTTTCCTTGCGGGGGTCAGCAATGAACATTGCCTGCGGCACTCTCTTCATTTCGGTGATACCGCCCATGAACTTTTCAAGCTTTTCGATTTCAAGGTTGAGCTTGATGACTTCCTTCTTGGGAAGCATATCGAAAGTGCCGTCTTCTCTCATGGTCTTAAGCTGAGCCAAACGGCCGACTCTGCGGCGAATGGTCTTAAAGTTTGTCAGCATACCACCAAGCCAACGGGCATTGACATACGGCATACCGCATCTTTCAGCTTCTTCCTTAATGGAATCCTGTGCCTGCTTTTTGGTACCGACAAAAATCATTTCGCCGCCGTTTTCCGAAAGCTCTTTGACAAAAGCATAGGCTTCATCGAGCTTTTTAACGGTTTTCTGAAGGTCGATAATGTAGATACCGTTTCTTTCCGTGAAGATGTACTCAGCCATCTTGGGGTTCCATCTTCTTGTTTGATGTCCGAAATGGACGCCTGCTTCAAGCAGTTGTTTCATTGATACTACTGGCATTTTTATTTCCTCCTTTGTTTTTTCCACCGCAGCGCTCAACTCCTGCAGGACATAAATGATGCACACCTGCAAAATCCCACTGCGTGCGTATTGCCTGAATATCAGCCGTTATATATTAACATAATAAAGAATAAAATTCAAGTATAAATTTTTTAGTTCCAAATCTTATCCAAAAAACTCTTTGGAGCGGCAAATTGCTTGAGCTCTGTGCAGCAATCCACAAGGATAGCGTCTTTACCGATCACGCGGATATTGCACCAGTCGATACACACTTTTTCGCACTTTCCCAACAACGAGCCGTTTTTTGATTTGACCACCACGATGAAAGCGGATATCGATGCGGTTTGGGTATCGATTTCCACATCGCAGAGATTGCCGATTCTCTCCCCTGTTGCCGCATTTATAACAGGTTTTTCCAATAATTCCATCATTGAGCATTTCATGACACATCACCTCACTCCATTATATTCGAGCATCAAAAAGTTATGTGAATTTTCACTGTCATATCCGGCAATACTGTTAGCGGAGTGATGAATGTGACATATAACAAAGTAGAAATATGCGGCATAAATACCGCCAATTTGAAAGTGCTCAAAGAAAGTGAAAAAATAGAATTATTTCACCAAATTAAAGCCGGTAAAAAAGAAGCCAGAGAGCAGCTCATTCAAGGAAATCTCAAGCTTGTTCTCAGTGTAATTCAGCGCTTTACAAACCGCGGTGAAAGTATGGACGACCTGTTTCAGGTCGGCTGTATCGGATTGATTAAAGCGATTGATAATTTTAATGTCGATTTAAATTTTAAGTTTTCAACCTATGCAGTCGCCATGATTATCGGCGAAGTCAGACGCTACCTGAGAGACAATAACCCGCTGCGAGTGAGCCGCTCCATGCGCGATACGGCATACAAAGCCATGCAGGCAAAAGAGGCGCTGCAAAACAAGCTCAATCGTGAGCCGACAATCGATGAAATTGCCGAAGCCATGCAGGCAAAAAAAGAAGATGTCGTCATTGCACTTGAAGCAATCGTTGAGCCGGTTTCCCTCTATGAACCGGTGTACTCGGAGGGCGGCGATACAATTTATATTTGTGACCAAATCGGCGATAAAAACACCGACAGCTCTTGGATTAATGTGCTCAGTTTGAAAGAACAACTCAAAGCACTCCCGCAGCGCGAAAAGCAAATTATCCGCATGCGCTTTTTGCAGGGCAAAACCCAAACCGAGGTTGCCGAGGAAATCGGCATTTCGCAAGCACAGGTTTCGCGCTTGGAAAAGAGCGCAATTGAGCGTGTAAAACAGTGAAAAGAGTGCTCATTTGGGGCACCCTGATATTGAGGGTGCCCCTTAGCACTCTTTATTGCATTCTACAAATCTTTTCACAGATTTCTTGAAATAACGGCACACAGTCCGCAGCACCGGAAGAGCCGTTATCACACATCACAAAAACCGTATATTTTTCGCCTTTAATGCTAAATAATCCTATAAAGTAGGATATTAGTATTTCTTTCTTTTTTATAAATTTACCTGTTTGTGCCGTAGCTGTTTTCCCGGCAACAGTGCAGTATTTGACATTTGCTGCCTTTCCCGTGCCGCTTTTGACCGTTTCCTCCAAAAAGCGCATTAAGAGCTGTGCATGTTCGTGCTTAAAAACCTGTTTTTGAGCCGACTTTTGACTGCCTATCGCCTCTTGCTTACCGTGCACAACCTTTGCCTGCACAAGTTGCGGTTGAACCAAATACCCGCCGTTGTGAATGGCGGCATACAGGCGGCAAAGCCACAGGGGCGAAGCAAGCAATTCTCCTTGCCCGAAGCTGAAGTTTGCCAACGCTGCCGGAGAACTTAAATCGCGAGAAAGCGGCAAATTACCCGCTTCAGATACAATCGAATCGCTTAATCGGATAGATTCTTTGATGCTTAAGCGGTTGCAAATCTCCAACATTTTTTCTGCCCCGATTTTCTGCGCAAGCGCTATAAAATATGTGTTACAAGACTGAGCGAGCGCCTGTTTCATGGTAATACTGCCGTGTCCGTCCTCTTTATGGCAGTGAAACGCTCTGCCGCCGCAAAGTATTCTGCCGGTGCAGCGATAACAAAATCCCTCATCGATGCCGCTTTCAAGCGCTGCCAGGCATACAACAACTTTAAATACGGAGCCAACATTATAACTTTGCAGTACGCGATTCACCAAAGGGGTTCCCTTTTGCCGCATCGCAGCATCTACTTGATTGGGATGAAACTGCGGCATGGATACACTTGCCAACAGCTTACCGCTATCGGAGTCCATCACCACAACTGCCCCGCTTTTTACTCGTTTAGCGGCTGTTTGGGTAATCGACTGGATGTCCCTATCAATCGTGAGCATAATACCGCTGTCGGTACAACGCCTGCTTTCGTCAACCACTGTCCCTTTACCCAAAAGTGTGTTGCCGCGCGCATCTTTATAAGTTTTGAGCGCAATTTGGTTTTCAATGGCTTTAAGAAAAGCGTTATAATCCTTTTCGATGCCGCTGACTCCGTTGTTATCGGCATCCAAATAACCGATAAAATGTGCACACAACTGCCGATTGGCATAGCGCTCGGGTACCGCTAAACTAAATGAGGGATTGACAGCGGAAGTAACCTTTTGGGTTTGCGTTTCAACAAGCGCTTTCATCTTTCTGTCCAAAATCAACCCTCGATTGGTGCCGAAATACTCGGCATGTTCACTGCCTTGCACCGCGGCGCTTTTGCTTTGAAAATAGGAAAGATACAGGATTCTGCCGCCCAATGCTACTAAAGAAAAAATCAATAATACTGCGAGCGCCTGCATGCGTTTGAACATAAAAATCACCCTGCTTTAGTATTACCGCTCGGCAAAAAAATACCCGCAATAAGACTATAGCTTATTGCAGGAAATCATCAGGTTGACTTTTTGCGCACAATGGAGTTTTGTGCAAAGCGAAGGGGCGATTTGATTTTAACGGTCATCATCGCATGATTGGCACTTTCAATCGGTTGCAATGCTTCATTAAATAATGCTTCCGGCGTGATGGTGAGAGGCGGCTTTTGCGGCTCCAGTACCTCCAACACTTCGCCGGGGTTAAATTTATTTCTTTGAGAAAGCGTTAACACTTCCCCATCACTGTCGGCAACAAAAGCAACAACATCCCATTCATTGATATATCCGCCCCGGTAATCAGTGTTGCCGTCTTTATCCGGGTGCTGAAAATAAAAACCGGTGGAGTATTCACGGTGGCTGACTTTGTCCATTTCTTCCAATATCCACGGTTGCGGTACATAATCGGCGGAAGGAGCTGCATAGTAACCGTCAATCGCTTGGCGGTAGGCATTTGTGACCACAGCGGTATAGTAAGCGGATTTGGCTCTGCCCTCAATCTTAAAGCTATCGATACCGGCGCGGATTAATGCAGGAATGTGTTCAATCATGCACATGTCGCGCGAGTTCATAAAATAGGTGCCGTATTGGTCCTCCACAACCGGGTACTCAATGCCCTCTCTTGTGATATCGGTCATGTGAAATTGCCAGCGACAGGGCTGTGCACACATACCGAGATTTGCATCTCTGCCCACCATAAAGCTGGAAAGCAAACATCTGCCGGAAACGGACATGCACATTGCGCCGTGCACAAAACATTCAATTTCCAGTGAAGCATCGGTCTTGGCACGCAGTTCGGCAATTTCTTCGAGCGATAATTCTCTGGCAGGCACAATGCGCTTGGCACCTAAATCTCGGTAAACCATTGCCGACTGATAGTTGGTGATGCCGGCTTGCGTTGAAATGTGAATATCCACATCAGGCGCAATGTCTTTTGCCAGCTTTAAAACGCCCAAATCGGCAATAATAAACGCATCCACGCCTGCATCCCTCGCCTTTGCCAAAAAATCCGGCAAAAGAGACAATGATGCCGAATGAGCATAGACATTGCAGGTTAAATAGACTTTTTTGCCCACAGAATGCGCAAGCGCAACGGCTTTTGCCAATTCTTCCTGACTGAAGTTTTTCGGTGCGGCCCGCATAGTAAAAGCATTGCCGCCTAAATAGACGGCATCTGCTCCATATTGTAATGCAAGAACAAAGCGTTCATAATCTCCGCATGGAGAAAGCAATTCAATCTTATTGTTCATTTACTCCATACTCACTCTTGATATACTCAAACTCGGAAAGTGTGGTTGCCAAATGCATTTCGCCCGAAGAATCATGGCAGAAATAGTAATACGGCGAGCTTTCCACATCTAAAACAGCTTCCACAGCATCCGTACTCGGGTTACAAATGGCGCCGGCGGGCAAGCCGCTAAAGGAATTGTTATAGGTGTTGTAATAAAGCGCGTAGTAATCGATAGTGCCTTTGTCGGGGAACAGTTTCAAATATGCCTTTACATCTTTACTCAGGAAATCGGTTGTAGAGTCACACTCTAAGCGCGGGAATGTGCCGGAGTCATTCAAACGGTTATACAAAACAGAGGCAATGTCGGGCATTTGGTCCGTATTCGCCGCTTCGCGCTGAATAATGGAAGCAAAGGTAATAATTTCATCCGTCGTATAACCCAATGTCTCGGCTTTTTCTTTAAATTCATCCGTATAGATGTTTTCCTGGAAAGCATCGAGCATCTTTTTAACCACATTGGAAGGGCTCTCACCGACGAAAAATTCATAAGTCGAGGGGAATAAATAGCCTTCCATATATTGGTACTTTCTCTTATCTGACTTTAAGTTCTTGGGTAAGAAGGGATAATCAAAACTATAGTTTTCGAGCGTATCGATAAAGTTTTTGGCTTTACACACTTCATTCGCCTCTAACTTATCCGCAATGTCAATAATACTGTAGCCTTCGGGGAATGTGATGGTAACGGTCTCTTCGGTTTGATTGGTGGCTTTGAGCGCCACAATCATGCCTTCAAGACCCATATCTTTTTTGAGATAGAATACTCCGGTTTCGTAGTTATCGGAATAGCCTTTGAATTTTGCAAACAAATTACAGAATAATTCATTTTTAATTAAATGATTATCCTTGAGCATTTTTATAACAGTTTTTGTGTCAACCTGCTTGTCGATGGTAATGGTGACCGCCTTATCGCTATGGCGGTTAATTGCCAGAACATCGTTCACGCACGAAATGGAGATTAAAGTTAAACACAGCGTTGCCGCCAAAACACAGATTAAGAAAATCAGGGTCTTTTTAAAACTGCCGGAGCGCACGCGCGGCGTTTTTTCCTTTTTCTCTTTCGGCGTTTCTTTAACAGGCGTTTGGGCAGCAGTTTTTTTCGTGGTTTTTCCGGAATGCTGCTCGTATTTTTTTCTGTAGTCATCCTTGCTGGCGCTTGCTAAATCCGCGTTTTCTTTATGGGAATAGCGATTATCATTTTTAGCCGTGGAGTTATAATTAAATTGAACCGTTGCCCCGCTATCTTCCATAGCGGACTTTTTTACTCGCTTTGTACTGCCGGTATCATAAGAAGTATTGCCGAAGTACTTCTTTTGCGATTTTTCCGGTGTTTTGTTTTTCGGGACCTTGTCTTTGGCTGAGCTGACAAGAGAGCTTGCCTTACTCTTAACGGAACCTAAAGCGCTACTGCCGGAATCCGCAGCTGTTTTCTTATAGGAAGATGACGAGGTGTAACCGGCAGACTTAGGCTTGTCGGTTACGGAATCGGTATCATGCTTATTTGCAGAACTGCGGCGTTCGTAAGATGCAAATAAATCGTCATACTCATGGTAATTTGCCATTTATTTCCTCCACAAAAAAGAAATGTTGCTCAAAAATCTATGCCTGAATTTGTGCTTTAATGCTTTGCGCCTGTGCCGCGGAAGTAAGAACTTCCACACATTTCAAACCAAAATCAATGCACACACCGGCACCTCTGGCAGTGATGATTTTATCATCAATTTCGACAGCGCCCGCCGTGTACTGTGCTTCTTTTAAATCCTCTGCAAAAGACGGAAACACCGTTGATTTTTTGCCTTTTAAAAGCCCTTTATGCGCCAAAATAGAAGGTGCTGCACAAATCGCTGCAATATAGAGATGATTTTCAACACAAAAGTCAATACTTTTGTGTACAAAGGCATCTGCCTCCAAATTCAGAGTACCCGGCATACCGCCCGGCAAAATAATCATTTCGGCTTTCGCAAGCTCTACCTCTTCAGGCAGCAAATCGGCGACCACTTCCACACCGCCGGAGCTTTTAACAGTCTTGCCGGTAATGCCGACGGTTTTTACGCTCAGCTTCGCTCTGCCGAGCATATCGACCGGTGCCAACGCTTCTATGATTTCAAAACCATCTGCTAAAAATACATAAATCATACTAACTCCTACCGCGCTTGATATATGCGCATAATTTCTTCATGGATTTCTTCTCTGCTGCGCAGCGCGCCTTGGCGGACACAGCTGACTATGTGCCAATTCCACTTTGAAGCGGTATACATTGCCGCTTCTCTGCACTGTTCTAAAAAGAGAATATTTTTTTCGTGAACATCTTTTTTGGATTCATCACCCGCATAGCGCTTGCTCATCAGCTTTTGTGAAATGTCAATAGGCATGTCCAAATAAATCACTTTATCCGGTTGCGGAATCCCCATTTTTCCATACTCGAAATCGGAGAGCCACGAAAGGTAAGCATCCCACTGCTCACGCGGCAGCTTTGCGAGCTGATAAATCGCATTGGAAGTGGTATACCTGTCGGCAATAATATCGGTGCCGCTTTCATACGCCTGCTTCCACTTAGTCAGATAGTTCGCAAAGCGATCAACCGCATAAAAAGCAGATGCGGCATACACATTGACATCGGAGGCATTCGTGCCGAATTCCCCTGCCAAATACATATTGACCAACGCACTGGAAGGACTTTCATAATCCGGCAATTTAATGTGCAAAAAAGTTTTACCCTGTTCGCTTAATTCTGTTTCGAGCAGCTGCACCTGAGTAGATTTACCGCTGCCGTCTAATCCTTCAATGACTGTAAACATCCATATTCCCCCAATATAATTATTAATTATATCAAAATATTATAATTTTTGCAACTAAAATCTCCTTTTAACTTTTTTGAGTGCAGCAATAAATACACAGCAATTGCGAAATCTGTTGATATTTACAGGAATTTTAGAAAAAGCCGACGAAATAAGCAAAAGAAAAAAGCCCGAATATCCTGTTCCTATAGGAAATTCGAGCTTTTTCTTTTGGAGCTGATAACCAGATTTGAACTGGTGACCTCATCCTTACCAAGGATGCGCTCTACCGACTGAGCTATATCAGCGTGCCAATATATAATAGCAACTTTGTTGCGATTTGTCAATAAATATTATTGAAAAAATTTTTTCACTATGCTATTATCAAAATTGTAACAACAACCAACTCGACAACCATGAAACGGAGGGTAACAAAATGAGCGAAAGCAAAAATAAGCTGCGTATGCTGTATGTACTGGATATTCTCAGGAAATATTCTGATGAAGAACATCCCCTTTCCTCAATGAAAATTTGTGAGATATTGGATAAAGAATACGGGATTAAGTGCGACAGAAAAGCCACCATCTATTCCGACATTGACACTTTAAAAGAGTTTCAGGATAACTATTTTAATATCGAAAATGTCTCAACACCCTCCAAAGGCTTCTGCATTTATGAAAGAGAATTTCAGCTGCCGGAGCTCTACCTGTTGTGCGATGCGGTGCAATCGGCACACTCGGTAACCAGAAATAAATCCAAAGAGCTTGTCAAAAAACTTGAAAGCTTTGCCAGTGTTTACCAAAGTAAGGATATCGGCTCCTCGGTCTACATAGACAGCCGCCAAAAAAGTGATAACAACAGCATCTATATCAACATTTTCTATATTCACCAGGCGATTGCGCAGAACAAAAAAATTGCAATTAAATATATTCGACATAATGTTGACCGCAACCAGGAGCGCCACTATACTGTCAGTCCTTATGCAATGATATGGTCAAATGACCGCTATTATCTCATTTGCAACAATGATACTAAGGAAAACATTATGCACGTGCGTTTAGACCGCATAAAAAATGTGGAAATCTTAGAGGAACCGCGGCGTTCTTTTGAAAAATATACTGAGTATCGCGGCAAATTTGATGCTGCCGACTATGCCGAAAAAATGTTCAACGGCTTTTCGGGAACGATTGAAGAAATTGAACTTATCTGCGATAACAGCATTTATCAAGACTTGTTAGACCGCTTCGGAAAAAGAAGCATTCGCCAGTATAACAAAGAATTTTTCACTGTTAGATTTACAGGTGCGGTCAGCAGCGGCTTGGTCAGCTGGATTCTGCAATACGGCGACAAAATCTACATCAAAAAGCCGCAGCTATTAAAGAGCATGTTTAACAACAAAATTAACGATGTTTCCGTTTTCCAAGCCAAACGAGACATTTTTCTGAAAAATGAATAAAAGAACATTTTTTGCTTGACATTGGCGCTCAAGTATTGTATTATATTTGAGCGCTATTTTAATATGATCCATTAGCTCAGCCGGCAGAGCACATGACTTTTAATCATGGTGTCCGGGGTTCGATTCCCCGATGGATCACCAAAACAATATTATACAAACTACCATTATTTCAAATATGGTTTTGCAATAACGGTATGGTTGTAAGTATTGAGAAAAAAGCGGACTAGCAATTTGTTAGTCCGTTTTTTCTATGCCCAAAACCACAAAATTTTGTGAAAAAGTCACAAAGGTTTTTTAAAAAACGGCTTTTTGTAATAGTTTTAACTCACCTTTTTAGGTGGGTTTTTTATTTTTTTGTGCAAGTTGCTATCTCGGAAAGGCAAAAAAGGGCTAAAATGGCTCAAAATTTTTCCAGGCATTTCGTTATAGGAAATTGGAGGTAGGCAGAGATGTCAAATTCAATCCTCCGAGATAGGAGGTTTCCTATGAGAGTAGATGTCGATTGTTCAATAAGTAAAGAACAGACAACTCAATTTGCAATGACAATTTACGATGAAATGGCAAAGTATTTGTATGCAAAAAAACAAGAAAAAAATGAAATGGAGGAATTTAATGATGAAAGACAAAAACAAAATCATAAAAACGCAGTGTGAAAAAGCAATTGAAATGCTTGAAGAAGACTACGGTGCCGAGTTTTTTAAAGATGAAAAGAATAATGTTTATGTTAAGGTTTACTTAAATGAACATATGAATCTTTTATCAGTAAATAGTGATTCATTCAAAACATTTTTAAATGGTGTATTTTTCATGAAATACAATCGAGGATTAAATAGAGATGTATTTAATCAAATCATAGATATAGTCTCTTTTTCACCATTATTTGAAATGAGCAAGAGCGATAAGCTCTTTAATAGAATTGGATATGATGAAGAAGACAGTTTCTATTATGATTTATCCAATTGGAATGGTGAAGTAGTTAAAATAGCGAATGGATATTGGGAAGTAGGAAGTTATTATCCTGTTAACTTTAAAAGATTTAATCACCAATTACCACAATTAATTCCCGAAGAAAATAATGCGAATATTAAGAACTGTGCAAAGATTTTTGATTATCTTAATATTTCAAAATCAGACAGACAATTATTTTTGGTTTGGCTAATCAGTTGTTTTATCCCAAACATACCACACCCAATTTTAATCTTAAATGGCGAAATGGGAACTGCAAAAACTACAACTTTCACATTTTTAAAGAAATTGATTGACCCTTCCGTTGCAGAAACACTTGCAATTGAAAAGGATATGCGAGATTTATCTGTAATATTTGAAAATCACTGGTTTGTTCCCTTAGACAATATTTCTTCTATTAATACTGAAACAAGTGATTGCTTGTGCCGTGCAGTAACTGGAGCAGCAACTCAAAAGAGAAAGTTACACACTAATGGAGAAGATTATATTTTTAAGTATCAAAAATGTATTGGAATAAACGGAATAAGTCAAGTTGCAAATAAACCCGATTTGATAGATAGGTCAATTATCATTGAAATGGAACCAATAAAGCCCGAGGAAAGAAAAGAATTAACACAACTTACAAAAGAATTTGAAAGTGATATTCCCATTATTCTTGCAGGTGTTTTTGAAACTCTTTCTAAGGCTAAAGAGATTTTCAATACTGTTGAAATCAAATCATTCGAGAGAATGGCTGATTTTGAAAAATGGGGTTATACAATTTCAAGAGTTCTTGATGGTGTAGAGTTTACAGATAATTTTATTAGAGAATATCATCAGCGGATTAAAAAACAAAAGAGGGATTTATTATTTAATGATGTTGTAGCACTTACTTTACTCTCTTATTTAAAAAACAAAGCAGAGTTTCATGGAACAATGACTTTATTATTAGCAAATTTAAAGGAAGAAGCAGAAGCCATAGGAATTGATACAAGAGGCAATCAGTTTCCTAAGTATCCTAATAAATTATCTATGAGAATTAATGAGATACAACGGAATTTGGTTGAGGAAGGTATCAGTATTGATAAAAGCAGAAATGGCGAGAAAAGGGAGATACACATAATTAATCAAAATTTCAAAACCATTTCTGTTCCTATGGTCAATATTCCAATGATTAGAAAGGAGGAAAAAAATGAAACAGATAACAATCCGAATTTTATCTAATGACGGTATGACGGTCATGACGATAAAAATCAAATTAAAAAACCTTTCCGTTGAATAGCGGAAAGGCAATGGCTGATAATTGTTATTCAATACCAAGTAAGATGTTTACTGACTTTTGCAGTTCTGGATTTGAACGATACGCTGTTATGACTCTTCTTTCTTGCTCTGACAGCGTGTCGGTGTCCAAATGAATATCAAGTAATTCACTCGGCGAAACATTCAAAGCCAAGCAGATATCGGCAAGAATATCAGCATTAGGTCTATTAATACCTTGTTCCCAATTGGAAAGCCTATTGTTGCTGATGTGGATAGAATCAGCGAGTTCCTTTTGGGAAATACCACGAAGTTCACGGTATTTACGAATTCTTGCTCCGATAAGATACTTTTTCTCTTGTTTCAAAATTATCACCTCTTATTTGATTATACACAGTAAATATTAAAAATCAATAAAAAAATCAATAATTTCTGTATTAAATTATTGACAATACAGGAAATATTAACTATAATTAATATAAATACAGATATTCTGTAAAGGAGTGATGTGAATATTATGTATGTCTATGAAAAGGTAAGGGAGTACATAGACAAAAACGGCTTTAAGCAAAAAGTTATTGCGGAAAAGGCAGGTATTCCAAATGTGACCTTTAATGCAATGATGAACGGAAAGCGTACGATGTATGCGGAAGACTTAAAAGCAATTTGTATTGCTTTGAATGTAAGTCCAGAAATTTTTATTGATGTTAATAAAGGAGAGAAAACAAATGAGTAAATATTCAAAAGAAGAACAAGTCGAAATTGTTAAAACAGCTATGAATTTACAAGCCACAATTGAGAGTGAGCAAGCACAAATTTCAAGCATCCAAAAAGAGAGTTTTAAATTGAAACCTGCTGAACCAACTCACCAGAAAGCAAGACCCGTTAATGTGAATTATCCTGTTGCTCCAAAATCAAGTTATACTTTCACAGAGCACATTAATAATGATTCTTCATTTTTAGGTAAAATGTTTACTACTAAAGGTCTTATTATTGACGGAATTATTTGTGTATTAACTATGGGTATTGCAATTCCGGTATTTGCAATATTATTTATTGTTAAATTCTTTGAGTATTCAAGTAAAAGAAGTGAATTTAACAAGCAATTAGCAAATACTCCTGAAT
The DNA here is from genome assembly GCA_017430965.1 of Clostridia bacterium. GTDB lineage: Bacteria > Bacillota > Clostridia > Oscillospirales > Acutalibacteraceae > RUG714. The sequence continues at coordinate 13,906 of JAFRLX010000028.1, forward strand.
ACTTACAAGCAAGAGCCGAAGCAGAAAGAGTAGCAAGTGAAGAACAGGCAAGATTACAACAACAATTAGATGATAAATATGCCGTTGAAATGTCTGATTACAACACAGCTTTAGCACAGTACAATACCGAGTTAAATGAGTGGGAATCAAAGAGGTCAATTAAACTTAGTATTTTAAATGAAGATTTGTCGTTAAATAAACAAGCACTTGCTGAATTATACGATTCAACACTTTTAATCCCCAAGAATAATAGGTCACTCAATCAATTGGTTTATTTATATGATGATATGAGTACTTCTGAACATGATTTTGAAAGGTCTCTGGATATGCTGAATGCAAATATGCAGTTAGCAAAGACAGAGCAAATCAATCAGCAAATGAGCAATATGACAAGTGTTATGTATCAAGGATTCTCGGCAACACTGGAAGCTATTGATTATGGTAATAGTGAGCTTGATGAAATTAGAGGAACACTCGGAAAAGTCAGAAGAGATATGAACATAGCAAATGTTGGTGCTGCTGTGCAAAGAAGGAATTTGAGAAAAGAAGTCAAAGCAACTAACAGCAAACTTGATGATATATTAAACAAATAAATCATCTATGACATTCACTCATTACAGTAGTCTATTATTTAGATAAAGTGTACTTGGTTTTATTGATAAACAATTCTGCTGTTCCGTCTCCATTATCTTTAACGGAAATATCACAATTGGACAGTTCTTCAATTTCTTTTAAGATATCTTCAAGGTCAGCAGCATTACACTGAAATACTTGTTCTTTAACATCTTCTGATGATTTTATTAATCTGTACATAATAAACTCCTAAAAACTTTTTTGGCTAATAATTCACATTTCGGTTAAATGGTCGATATCTCGGAAAGTTTCCGATTAATCAAGAAAGAATTAATTATCCTACAATAATATATAAGGTTTTAAGGAAAAATCAGCAACCATTAAGTGAAGCCGCTTGGTCGGTTGCTGATATTTTTAAAACAAAGTGTAAAAGAAAACATCTCTTTTCTTTTATAATTCAAATTAGGAATAAACATTAAAAATACACCTTGAATTTTTAAAGAAATTATTAATGTTATTTAAAACACCATTTCTTTAATATTCAAGAAAAGGAGGAATTACATGAAATACGGATATGCAAGGTGTTCAACAAACGAAGAATTACAAGATATTCAACGACAAATCAGAGAATTATTAAAAATGGGAGTACCCGAAGAAAACATTTTCAAGGAATATCAAAGCGGTTGTAAAAGTGATAGAGTTAAATTAGATAGGCTGATACGGTCTGTAAAGAATGGTGATTGTATAATGGCGACAGAAGTTAGCCGTATTACAAGAAGCACAAAACAATTATGTGAGATAGTTGAATTGGCTAAACAAAAACACCTTAAACTTGTGTTTGGCACTTTTATTGTGGATTGTAGTATTGAGTTAGACCCTATGACCGAAGGTATGCTAAAAATGATGGGCGTTTTTAGTGAATTAGAAAGAAACATGACAAGTCAAAGGGTCAAAAGTGGTATGCAAAATGCAAAAGCAAAGGGAAAGCGGCTAGGCAGACCAAAAACTACTGCGGAAGATTTACCACAAATCTTTTACAAACACTATCCTAAGTATAAGTCAGGTGAACTCAACAAGTTAGAGTTTTCACGGCTTTGTAAGTTGTCTTACCCAACATTACTAAAATATATAAAATTATTTGAAAATTAAAAATGAAAGGATTATTAAAATGAAAAGAAAACAAGATAATATTTTTATTGAAAATGTTGTTATCTATGCTCGGTATTCAAGTGAAAAACAGAATGAACAAAGCATTGAAGGGCAAGTGGATATTTGCAAAGAGTTTGCAGAGAGAAATGGCTATAATGTTTTAAATGTGTATGCTGATAGGGCGATATCAGGAAGAAGATTTGACAGACCTCAATTTCAGAAAATGATTTGTGATAGTAATTCTAAAGAATTTCAGGCAATTTTGGTTTACAAGTTAGACCGATTTGGCAGAGATAAAGACCAAACAGGTGTATTTAGAGCATTACTAAAACAACGAGGGGTAAAAGTTATTTCAGCAACTGAAAATATACCCGAGAATGGAATGGGAGTTGTTTTAGAAGGCGTCATTGATGGAATGAATGAGTTTTATTCTATCAACCTATCAGAAAATGTGAGCCGTGGAATGAATCAAAATGCTCATTCGTGTAAATCTAATGGCGGAAAAATTCCATTTGGATATAAAACTGTTGATAAACAAATTGTGCTTGATGAGCAGAGATGTAAATATGTTCCTATTATTTTTCAGATGTATAACGAAGGAACAATGATTAAAGATATTATTTCATATTTAAACGAAATGGGGGTTAGAAATTCTCGTGGCAAACCATTAGTTTATAACAGTATTAATTCAATCTTAAAAAACAGAAAATACTTAGGAATTTATAGATATAATGGTTTTGAGATACCTGACGCAATTCCGAGATTAGTAAGTGATGAACAGTTTTCTCAAGCACAGAAACAAATGGAAAAAAACAAACACCATAGAACAAGAAATAAGGCGAAAGAGGAATATTTACTGACTACTAAATTATTCTGCGGCGATTGTAAATGCAAAATGGTTGGTAACTCGGCAAAATCACACACGGGCAAGATATATAGATACTATGTTTGCAAGCAATGTAAGCGAAAAATATCTAAGAATGAGATTGAGTCTTTTGTTGTTGACCATAGCAAGTCATTATTAACAAAAAAGAATATCAAACTTATTACTAGAGAGTTAATCAGAATAAACCGTAGTGAACCTGAAAATCTCAATCTGAAGCAATTAAAAAGTGAGTTAAGAAAAAAAGAAAAGGAAATGAACAATTTAATTGACTCATTAAAAGAATGTGAGTTTGCAGAAATTAGAAGTTTAATTTTTAATAATATGAATTGTGTAGAGAATGAAATTCAAGACATTAAAAATCAAATTTCCATGGAAAAAATGAAAATTTATCATTTTACAGAAGAAGAAATCAAATCATTTTTAGTGAGATTAAAGAACAATGATATTTCCAGTAAGTTTTATAATAAAACCCTCATTGATGTTTTTGTTAACAAGGTCTTTATCTATGATGATAAGATTACTATTGTGTTTAATATTGGCGAATCACTAACTTCATTTAATGATTTAAACCTAAATCAGATTGAAAATGAAAGTAATAATAATGTGGGTTTGGATAATACCCCAAAAGGTTCACCAAATAAATACAGGTACCCTTTTGGGTGCCTGTATTTATTTTTAAAGTAAGCGGGAATCGAACCCTGTTTAAATATGAATAAAATCTGTTCGCCAAAAAACTAAACAAAATTTTGTAAATATTTCCACTGCCCTACCCTTGAAAATTTCTTAACAATGCGCTACAATAAAAACAGAAACATGAAAGGTGCATTGATTATGGATGAAATGAATGAATACAACCCCGATATTGTAACGGTTGAGGATGAAAACGGCAAAGAACACACCTTTGAAATTGCCGATGCCATCGAAACGGATGATGCAAGATATGTGGCACTCATTCCGGTATATGATGACCCTGAAGAAATCCTTTCCGGCGACGGCGAACTGATTATTCTTGAAGTGCTTGAAGAAAACGGCAACGAGATTTTAGCACCGATTGAAGATGAGGATTTGTTTGATGAAATCGCCTCCATCTTTGAAGAACGGCTTGAAGAGCTTTATGAAATCGAGCCGCTCGATTTAGACCAATAATTAAAAATCCTGCTGTGTGCGACCATCATTAGCAACTTAACCCAACACACTATTTATAGGGATTTGCCTCGGTTGGCGGATTGCAGACCTCCCGGCTCAGGGCTTATGCGCCTGGGTTGGACGAAGGGAGCGTGAACCCGGTCGGACATCACCCACCTGTTTACGAGCAGGTTATGATTCGCAATGAACCGGCACGGCGGGTATTTTTGTGAGATAATGTATTATTTCATGCCACAAATCCACTGAAAACTCAGTGGATTTGTTTTTGTATATTTAATCATAAATGCAAACACTATTACTATGAAACTAAAGCAAGGAATAACAGGGTTTATCATTGGCGGCATCAATGCGCTTTTGGGTGCCGGCGGCGGATTGGTGACTGTTCCCTATTTAACAACACAGGGGCTTTCACAACAGCAGGCGCAGGCAACTTCCACCTTTATCATTTTACCGCTAACAATCATAAGCACTTTGCTCTACGGACAGCAACATTTATTCTCTCTTCGCGAAGCTGCGGTGTTTCTGCCGGGCGGTATCATCGGTGCGGTATTGGGAGGCATTTTTCTCGGTAAAATCCCTGCAAAACCGTTAAAACTTATTTTTTCGGCATTTATGCTCTATGCGGGGGTACGCTTACTGTGGAAATAGTGCTCAATAGCGCTGTAAGCGTGGTTGCAGGTTTTTTGGGCGCCATCGGCGTGGGCGGCGGTTCGGTGCTGATTTTGTATTTAACGCTGTTTCTTTCCATGCCGCAGCTGCAGGCACAAGGCACAAACCTGCTCTTTTTTATTCCCTGCTCGGTTGTGGGACTATGCTTTCATATCAAACACAAACTGGTTGACTTTCGACAAGCTTTGCCGCTCATTTTCTTTGGTGCAGCAGGTGTGCTTCTCGGCTTCTTTCTCAACCGACATTTCGATGAAACACTCCTGCGTAAGTTCTTCGGCGCCTTTGTGCTGCTTATAGCTGCTACACAGATTTATTCTCTGTTTAAAAATAATCGCCCACTGAACACTGAAAACTAAAAAATGGCTTGAGAAAATCTCAAGCCATTTTTTCTTAGTACATTCCGCCTTGCTGCATTGCTGCTGCCTGCGCAGCCGCTTCCGCTTCGGGGTCGGGAATATCGGTCACGAGCGACTCGGTAGTGAGCACCATTTCCGCTACACTCGAAGCGTTTTCGAGTGCGCAGCGCGTAACCTTAGTCGGGTCAACGATGCCGGCTTCCATCATGTCGCAGAACTCATCATTCGAGAAGTTACAGCCGTAGCCGACTTTACCGGAACTTTGGATTCTATCGAGAACCACAGAACCTTCCACACCGGCATTTGCCGCGATTTGTCTGACAGGCTCTTCAAGTGCTTTGAGCACAATCTTGACACCGGTCTTAAAGTCTTCATCATCACAGTCGAGCAGTTTTTCCACTTCTTCGGCAGCATTGACAAGTGCTACACCGCCGCCGGCAACAATGCCTTCTTCCACTGCTGCTTTAGTTGCGGCAAGCGCATCTTCAATGCGCAGCTTCTTTTCCTTCATCTCAACCTCAGTTGCAGCACCGACACGAATCACTGCCACACCGCCGGAAAGCTTTGCTAAGCGCTCTTGGAGCTTTTCTTTGTCATATTGAGAGGAGGTTTCCTCTAACTGTGCTTTGATTTGAGCGACTCTGCCCTGAATTTCATTTGCTTGACCGGCGCCATCGACAATAATGGTATTGTCCTTGGTAATCTTCACTTGCTTGGCTCTGCCTAATTGGTCGATTTGTGTTTCCTTCAAATCCAAAGCCAAATCAGCGGAAATCACTTGGCCGCCTGTCAAGATAGCGATATCCTGCAGCATTTCCTTGCGCCTGTCGCCAAAACCGGGAGCTTTGACACACACACAGGAGAATGTGCCTCTGAGTTTGTTGAGCAATAAAGTGGCAAGCGCTTCGCCTTCGACATCTTCAGCGATAATCACAAGCTTTTGCCCTGCCTTCAAAATGGTTTCCAAGAGAGGCAAAATTTCTTGAATGTTGGAAATCTTTTTATCGGTAATGAGAATGAAGGGGTCATCAATCACCGCTTCCATTTTATCGGTATCGGTTACCATATAGGGAGAAATGTAACCGCGGTCAAACTGCATGCCTTCCACCACATCGCAGGTGGTATCGGCTGTTTTGGACTCCTCAACGGTAATCACGCCATCGGCACTCACCTTTTCCATTGCATCTGCAATTAAGGAGCCGATGTAGTCATCACTTGCCGAAACGGTAGCAACGCGCGCAATATCCTCGGAACCGGCAACCTCTTTAGAGTTGGCTTTGACAGCCTTCACAGCGGCTTCTACAGCCTTTTTCATACCCTTCTTAATCACCATGGGGTTTGCACCGGCAGAGACATTTTTGATACCTTCTCTGACAAGTGCCTGCGCAAGCAATGTTGCGGTGGTCGTGCCGTCGCCTGCCACATCGTTGGTCTTGGTCGAAACTTCTTTGACAAGCTGTGCACCCATGTTTTCAAACGGGTCTTCGAGTTCAATTTCTTTTGCGATGGTCACACCGTCATTGGTAATGAGGGGTGAGCCGTATTTTTTATCCAGAACCACATTTCTGCCCTTGGGTCCCAATGTGATTTTCACGGTATCGGCAAGTTGATTAATACCGCTCTGCAGGGATTTTCTTGCCTGCTCGCCATAAATAATTTGTTTTGCCATTTCTTTACATCTCCTATTCTACTTTTGCTAAAATATCCGATTGCTTAACAATCACAAATTCTTCACCGTCAATTTTAACCGTGGTACCGGCATATTTGCTCATAATCACTTTTTCGCCGACAGCAAGGCACATTTCGACTTTCTCACCGTCAACAATGCCGCCGGGGCCGACTGCCACAACTTCGGCAATCTCCGGCTTCTCTTTGGCTGTGGATGCTAAAAGCAAACCGCCTTTTGTGGTTTCTTCCGCCTCAATGAATTTGAGGACAACTTTGTCAAATAAAGGTTGAATTTTCATTTATATACCCCATTTCTCTCCTATTAATATTTGATAAATCTTCGGTAATTTCCCGCTTTTTTCGAGCCATTTGTAAATTGCTTTGGCAATAAAATAGCCTATTACGCCGAGTAAGGCACCGATAATCATACCGGCAAACACATCAGTCGGGTAATGCACGCACACATAGATGCGCGAAGCTGCAATGATAAAGGCTAATATCAATGCGGGAATACACCATGCTTTTTTCTTCTTTGGCAGTGCCAGTGTCAAAGCTAATGCCGCCGCAAAGCTTGAAGCGGTGTGCCCTGACGGGAATGAAGAATCACCGGGAATGCTTACAAGCCGTTGTCCGACATATTCTTTGGTAATAAAGTCGAACTCTGCCCCAACCCAAGGCCGCGGTCGGTCAATGAAAACTTTGAGCAAACCGTTGACAACAATCACATCGAGCACCAAAGCGCCGGCTACTATCACACCGATTTTTCTGGTCTTTTTAAACAGCAATAATACTAACGCCAATGCAATCCAAATGTACCCGTTATCGCCCAAAAAGGAAGCAACGGTCGCAATGGGTGTTAAAACACTGTCTGCCGCTGATTGGTGCAACGAATGTGCTATGTTAAAGAAAAATTCTTCAAATGAAAGAAAAGCACTAAACATACGATTTCTCCTTTACATAAATTTAAGCACTTAAGAAAGTGCTAACGGTAAGTTAAGAGTTTCTCTTAACTCTAAGTTAATAATATACTCTATATTATAAAATATGTCAACTCAATCGTATGTTAATTTTTTATTAACGGCTGCCTGCTGCCATAACTAAGACTTTATAATCGGTTGCAGCTGTGTGCCTTCAAGCGCCGCATTGAGCGCCAATTCCGTATAGTCAAAGTCCGCAACTACCGAGCGCGGTTTGCGATAAGGGTCATCCTGCTCCATCGGCACAAAAAAGATGTTGCGCATATTGAGCAATGCTCCGATATTCTTCGCGGCGTTACCGAGCGCATCATTGCTTGAAACCGCCAACAGCACCGGGCGCGCATTGCGCAAATGTGATTTAACAGCCATCAACACCGGTGTGTCCACAATTCCCGCCGCCAGCTTTGCCAGCGTGTTGCCGCTGCAAGGCTCAACAAGCAAAATATCAAACAGTTTTTTTGGACCAATCGGCTCGGCACCCTGAATGGTATGAATGATTGGTGCGCCGCAAACTTTTTCTATGCTTTCCCTAAAATCGGCGGCTATTCCGAACTTTGTATCTAAATGATACGCGTTAAAAGACATAATCGGTGTCACATTATGTCCGGCAGCGGTTAAAATTTTCATTTGTTCAATCGCTCTTTCAAACGTGCAGAAGGAACCTGTAAGGGCAAAACCGATATTACTCATACGCACCCTCCGCTAACTGTTCGCTGACAATTTGCGCAAAGAGCTCTCCTGCACTCTCCGGCGCATATTTACCGGGCACGGAGGAAAAGGCAATGTAGTTTAGATTCTCATAGTCTGCTTTGAGCGCCAAATCAATATAAGGCACCTTGAGCGCCTCTATCACACTGTTTTTAAACAACTTTGCAGGCACGGTATTGATAATCAAATCATAGCCGCTCAAATCCCCAAGCTGCGCGATACTTTTGGGTTTTGCACCAAGCAGCTTTGCAAAGGTTAAATCGCTCTTTTTTCTGGCTGCCACCGTGATATTCATTTTAAATGCCGAAAGCAGTCTCAAAAGCTGCTTTGCGATGCGCCCGAAACCGATAATTAAGACAGACTGTGAAAAAAGAGCACGACCGGTGCATGCCATCAGCTTTTCGACGGTTCCTTCCGCGGTCAGGTACGCATTGCTAAGCGTGACCGATTCAAGCGAAAGAAAATCGGTAAAAGGGACATGTTTTGCTTCTAAATACTTTTTTGTTTGGGCATCATATTTGCCTCCGAACACGATTTTATCCTCAGTAATAAAGGGTAAAATTTCTTCTTTTTTGAGTTTGCGCTCACTCAGCGGCGCAAACAGATACGAATCTATGGTAAAAGGGGTAGGCAAAACAATGACATCCGCTAAAATAACAGCGATTTTCGGGTTATGAAATACCATCAGTTCCTCCGGAATGTGCTCGGCTTTTTCGAAACCGAAGAGCGATACTTCATAACCGCAATCATACAAGCTTTTAGCGCAGTAAAGCTGCCTTTCATCTCCCCCGATGAACAAAATATTGCGTTTGTCCATTAAAAATAACCTCCCCATGAATGTTTCTCTAACATCCTATGAGGAGAGATTGGGATTGGTGCAAATAAGGATTTTGCGATGCAAAACACTTATTTTTCGAGCCTTTCAATCATCATTTTTGCAGCTTTATAAATATCGCCGCAGCCGAGAGTAATAATCAAATCGCCTGCTTGTGCAATAGACACGGTGTAATCGGCAATTTCTTCAAAAGTATTAAACCATACGCTGCCGGGGATTTTTTCTGCCAAATCCTTCGTGTAAATATTGTAAGTATTGATTTCTCTTGAACCCATGATTTCGCTCATAATGCAAATGTCGGGAATTTGGAGCACTTCGACAAATTCATCGAAATGGTCATAGGTGCGCGAGAAGGTAAAGGGCTGAAAGACAGCAATGACTCTCTTGTAGCCCATCTCCATTGCTGCTTCCAAAGTGACTTTTAGCTCTGCCGGATGGTGAGCATAGTCATCGGCAATGGTAATGCCCTCAATCTCCGCTAAAAATTCAAAGCGCCTGCCGGCACCGCCGAAGCTTTCGGCACCTTTTTTGATGTTTTCAAGGCTGCAGCCCTCAAAATCAGCGGAAGCAATCGCTGCTAAAGCGTTATAAACATTGTGCTTACCCGGTACCAACAAATTGATATCCAGCAGTTTTTCACCTTTTTTATACACCTCAAAGCGAGCGCGGCTGTTGTGCATGGTGATGTTTTTAGCGTAGTAATCATTACTCTCTGCAATGCCGAAAGTGACAAAAGTCTTTGTGCCCTTGTCGGCAATGTTTTCGACGGCTTCTATGGTGTTGGCATCGTCGCCGTTATAAATAACATTGTCCGCCATCGAGGCAAATTTCGTAAACGATGCCTTTAAGTTCTCCATGGTTTTAAAATATTCCAAATGGTCGGCATCCACATTTAAAATCACGGCAGTTTTGGGCGATAACTGCAAAAAAGTGTCGTTAAACTCACAGCTTTCGCACACAAACATATCGCTTTTACCCACTCTGCCGTAAGCGTTAATGAGCGGTAATTTGCCGCCGATAACGACACTCGGGTCTTTTTGGTCCGTCATTAAAATCTGCGTGAGCATGGATGTTACGGTGGTTTTACCGTGAGTTCCGCAAACGCCGATGGTGTTCGGGAACATTCTGCTCACCGCGCCTAAAAGAATGCTTCTTTCGAAAGTCGGAATTTCCTTTTCTTTGGCGGAAGCCACTTCGGGATTAGAGTCGTTGACAGCGGCGGTATGAATGACCATATCCGCACCGTCCACACTTTCGGGCTTGTGTCCCATAGTCACTTGAATGCCCATCGCGCGAATGCGCTTTAAAATATCACTTTCATTATTGTCGGAGCCGGTCAAAGTGTACCCCTGTGTGTGGAGAATTTCCGCGAGCGGGCACATGCCGGAGCCGCCGATACCTATCATATGAATTCTCTTGGCGGTTTTTAATAGTTCATCAATCTTTTGCATAGTTTACCTCAATTTATATATCATATTAGCATATTAGCCTATTGGCATATGAGCGAGTGGCGGCGAAGCAGTGCTTCGCTTTTAAATATTACAGCTTTATTGTATCATTTCTTCAAATTCATCTTCAGTGATGATTTTAATGCCGAGCGATTGCGCCTTGGTCAGTTTGCTGCCGGCAGCTTCACCGGCGAGCACAACACTCGTTTTTTTGGAAACGGAGCCGGAGGTTTTACCGCCGTAGCTTTCAATAATCTTAGAAGCTTCGCTTCTTGTGAATTTGCTGAGTGAACCGGTCAACACAAAGGTTTGCCCTTTAAAGCGTTCATCCTTAATGGTGGCAAGAGACTGCATATTCAGTCCTAACGCCGCAAGGCTTTCAATCATCGCTCTGTTTTGCTCAGTGGCAAAAAACTCAACCACGCTCTTAGCCATGATTTCACCGAAACCTTCAATGGCAAGAATATCTTCTTCACCGGCAGCCATTAATGCATCCATGGAACCGAAATGCACGGCTAACTGCGCAGCATTTTTGGCGCCGATATGGCGAATACCCAAAGCAAAAATAAGCTTTGAAAGGTCGTTTGATTTGCTCTTTTCAATCGCACCGAGCAGGTTATTGACCGAAGTCTGTTGAAAGCCTTCAAGAGCGAGTAAATCCTCTTCTTTGAGCTTGAAAATATCTTCGGGAGACGCAATCAAACCGTTTTTAACCAGCAGTTCTACAATCGCTTCCCCTAAGCCTTCAATGCCGTAGGCATCTCTTGAGGCAAAGTGAATGAGCACGCGCACAATTTGTGCCGGACACTGGTCATTCAGGCAGCGCACTGCCGCCTCATCATTCAAGCGGTAAACAGGCGCACCGCAGGAAGGGCAGGTTGCCGGCAGCTGATAACTGCCTTTGCTTTCATCATGCTTTGTGACGCGCAAAACTTCGGGAATAATCTCCCCCGCCTTGCGCAATAATACCGTGTCACCGATTTGCAAGCCCTTTTCATCAATAAAATCCTGATTATGCAGTGTTGCTCTGGAAACCGTGGTACCGGCTAAAATCACCGGTTCAAACACACCTGTCGGTGTGAGCACGCCGGTTCTGCCGACATTGATTTCAATATCCTTTAAAACGGTTTCTTTTTCCTCCGGCGGGTATTTAAAGGCTACCGCCCACTTGGGAAACTTTGCAGTAGAGCCGAGTTCTTCGCGCTGCGCAAGCGCATTGGTTTTCACCACCGCGCCGTCAATATCAAAAGCAAAATTGCCTCTGCTCTGACCGATGGCTTCAATCTGTGCCTTGACCTGTGCTGCATTATCGCACAGTGTATAGCCGGGCACAACCGAAAAACCGCACTCCTTCAAAAAATCCAAGCTTTCTTTGTGCGTTTGAAAGCGCTTGCCTTCAACTGCCTGCACATTAAAAATAAAAATACTCAAATTCCGTTCGGCAACCACTGCACTGTTCTTTTGGCGCAAAGAGCCTGCCGCCGCGTTCCGCGGGTTTTTAAACGGTTCCTCCCCCGCTTCCTCCTGCTTTTGAATGCATTGAAAAAAGCTGTCATGCGGCATATAGACTTCGCCGCGCACTTCCAAGTAAGGAACCTCACCGGCAATTTTATGAGGAATGTCCTGAATCTGCATCAGGTTGGTGGTCACATCTTCACCGATAACACCGTCTCCCCTTGTGGAGCCGCGCACAAAGGTGCCGTTTTCATATTCAAGCGAAACGGAGAGACCGTCAATTTTCGGTTCAACCGTAAATGCCGCATCGGGAAAATCGGCTTTGATTTTCTCAATAAAGCTTTCCACTTCCTCAACACTGAAAACATCCTGCAAGCTTTCCATTTTGACAGCATGGGTCACTTTTTCAAATAGCTTGCTCGCCTTACCGCCCACAATCTGAGTCGGGCTGTCTGCGGTAATCAGCTCCGGAAACTCCGCTTCAATGCGCTTGAGTTCGTTATTGAGCATATCATACTCATAGTCGCTGATTTCGGGCTTATCCTGATTATAATATAAATCGCTGTGATATTTTAATTCTTTTCGTAATTGCTCGGCTCGCGCCTTCGCTGTTTGAAACTCCAAACGGCACCTCCACAAATGTTTTTGACCTACTAAAGTTATATTATATCATATATTTATTTAAAATTCACTTATTTTAAAAGATTTTTATAAAATGAAAACCTCCCGCAAGTGAATCACCAACAGAAATAAGCGGTTGGCAAATTTGACGGTAGGCTTTCAAAGTATTTTATTAAAAATAAAAAAATTCAGTCAGTTAGAGTCATTATGCTCAGAAAAGTGAAAACAACAATGCCACTGCTCCCGCGCCGAGCCAGGCAACGGAGCACTGCAGCAGCACCATACCGGCTGCCCACTTGCCGCCGAGTTCACGCCTTACGGAAGCAATTGCCGCCACACAAGGTGTGTAGAGCAGGCAGAACATCAAGAGAGCCGCCGCACCGCCGGTTGTTAACACTGCGGTTAAACCGGCTTCGGAACCGAAAAGCACAGAGAGAGTGGAAACCACACTTTCCTTTGCCATAAAGCCTGTAATCAGCGATGTAGTCACGCGCCAGTCACCGAAGCCGAGCGGCTTAAATATCGGAGTAATCCAGCCGGCAATCACCGCTAAAATACTGTCCTTAGAGTTTGTCACCATCTCCAGGTGAAAATTAAAGGTGCGCAAGAACCAAATGACAATCGAAGCGATAAAAATGACAGTAAATGCTCTTGTTATAAAGTCCTTTGCTTTATCCCACAGCAGTTGCAGTGTGTTTTTGAGCCCCGGAATGCGGTAGTTCGGAAGTTCCATCACAAACGGAACCGCTTCGCCTTTAAAGACGGTTTTTTTGGAAATAACAGCTGTTAAAACACCGGTGAGAACGCCGATAAGATACAGCAGCACCATCACAAGCGCTTGATAGTGAGGGAAAAACAGCGCCGACAGCATCGCATAAATCGGCAATTTCGCCGTACAGCTCATAAAGGGGATGAGCATAATCGTCATTTTTCTGTCGCGCGCCGATGGCAATGTTCGGCTTGCCATTACGCCCGGTACAGAACAGCCGAAGCCGACAAGCATCGGCACAATGCTTCTGCCGGATAAGCCTATTTTTCTAAGCAGTTTATCGGTAATAAAGGCAACGCGCGCCATATAGCCGGTATCTTCCAATAAGGAGAGGAAGAAAAACAAAATCACAATAATCGGCAAAAAGCTGAGCACAGAGCCGACGCCGGTAAAGATACCGTCAATAATCAGCGAATGGAGAACCGCATTGGTGTGCCAGGCGCTCAAGCCGCTGTCCACAACTTGTGTCAGCCAGTCAATGCCGCTTTCCAAAAGCGTTTGCAGACCGGCGCCAATCACACCGAAGGTCAACCAAAAGATTAAAGCCATAATGAGGATGAAAATCGGAATTGCTGTCCATTTACCGGTCAGGATTTTGTCAATGCGGCGGCTTCTTTCGCGCTCTTTGCTTTCCTTTGGTTTGACAACACATGCTGAGACAAGCTTTTTGATAAAGGAAAAGCGCATATCCGCTATCGCAGCCGAGCGGTCAAGCCCGCGCTCCTGTTCCATTTGGATAATGATGTGCTCCATCAGCTCTTTTTCATTTTGGTCAAGAGCAAGCATTTCTTCAATTCTTTGGTCGCCTTCCACTAATTTAGTTGCGGCAAAGCGCACGGGAATGCCCGCCGCTTTTGCGTGGTCATCAATCAAGTGAATAATCGCATGCAGGCAGCGGTGAACGGCGCCGCCGTTTTCATTGGTATCGCAGAAATCATTACGCAGCGGTTTTTCCTGATACTTCGCAATATGTACCGCGTGGTGAATAAGCTCTTCAATACCCTCATTTTTTGCAGCCGAAATCGCAACAACGGGAATGCCGAGCATTTCTTCCATCTCATTAATGTGCACAGAGCCGCCGTTGCCGCGCACTTCATCCATCATATTCAGTGCAAGCACCATTGGTGTTTCGAGTTCCATGAGTTGCATGCTCAAGTAAAGATTACGCTCAATATTGGTTGCATCTACAATATTGATAATGCCGGTCGGCTTTTGGTCTAATATGTATTTACGCGAAACAATTTCTTCATTGGTATAGGGTGAAAGAGAATAAATGCCGGGCAAATCAATAATCTCGGTATTATCATAGCCTTTAATAGAGCCGAGTTTGCTGTCGACTGTCACACCCGGAAAATTGCCGACATGCTGGTTCGAACCTGTCAACTGGTTAAACAGAGTGGTTTTGCCGCAGTTTTGGTTGCCGGCAAGTGCAAAGGTTAAAGTGGTGCCTTCGGGAAGCGGATTTTCGGTCGCTTTTTCATGAAACCTACCCTCTTCACCGAGGCCCGGGTGTTCCTTGTGTTTGTGCCGCTCTTTGTCTTCTGGCGCAGCCGGTGTAGCAATCTCTTCAATTTCGATTTGCTTAGCATCGTCCACGCGCAGGGTAAGCTCATACCCGTGAATGCGGAACTCCATCGGGTCGCCCATCGGCGCAAGCTTGATGAATGTAACCCTTGCACCGGGAATTACACCCATATCCAAGAAATGCTGGCGCAGGGCGCCTTCGCCGCCCACGCTGACGATTTTACCTGTTTTACCTGTTTTGAGCTCATTTAAAGTCATACGTCGTTACCTTAATCAATAGTATTGTATTTATTTTACAATAATTACTGCTTGTTTTCAATAATAAAAGAAAACTTTCCTTTGCGCTTGCAAAGGAAAGTTTTAAGACACAAATAAAATTATTCTTCGGTTGCTTCTTCAGCCGG
This sequence comes from Clostridia bacterium, assembly GCA_017430965.1. Taxonomy (GTDB): domain Bacteria; phylum Bacillota; class Clostridia; order Oscillospirales; family Acutalibacteraceae; genus RUG714. Next base: position 29,094 of record JAFRLX010000028.1, read on the forward strand.
AGCTTCTTCGACAGCTTCTTGAGCTGCTTCTTCAGCCGGAGCTTCTTCGACAACTTCTTCAGCTGCTTCTTCAGCCGGAGCTTCTTCGACAGCTTCTTCAGCAGCTGCTTCTGCTGCTTCTTCAGCCGGAGCTTCTTCGACAACTTCTTCGGCAGCTGCTTCTGCTGCTTCTTCAGCCGGAGCTTCTTCGGCAGCTGCTTCTGCTGCTTCTTCAACCGGAGCTTCTTCGGCAGCTGCTTCTGCTGCTTCTTCAGCCGGAGCTTCATCTACAATTTCATCCTCAGGAAGGAGTGCGCGAATAGAAAGGCTGACTCTCTTCTTATCGACATCAATCTCGGTGATTTTTGCTTCTACCTCTTCGCCGATGGAAAGAACATCGGCAGGCTTGGTGATTCTCTTATTCGCAATTTGCGAAATATGAATCAAGCCGTCAATACCTTCAATAATGTTAGCAAACGCGCCAAAGGAAGTTAAGCCGACAATCTTAGCGGTCACAACGCTGTCAACGGGATATTCGTTTTGCAATTTAATCCACGGGTTGTCCGCTTCTTTCTTATAGCCGAGAGAAATCTTCTTGTTTTCTTTGTCAACAGCCTTAACATAGACTTCAACTTCATCACCGATATTCAAGATGTCCTGCGGATGCTTAATGCGATTCCAGGAAAGCTCGGTAATGTGAATCATACCGTCAACACCGCCAATATCCACAAAGGCGCCATAGCTGGTTAAGCTCTTAACCTTACCGGTATAGACTTGACCTTCTTCGATATTCGCCCAAAGCGCTTCGCGGGCAGCCTTTCTCTCTTCACGCAGAACGCTTCTGATAGAGCCGACTGCTCTGCGGCGCTGCGGATTTACATCAATAATTCTAAACTTAACGGTCTGCCCTTTCAAAGTGGCAACATCTTCGCCCTTCGGCACACCGGAAAGAGATGCGGGAATAAATATTTTAACAGCGTTTGTTGAAACAAGAATTCCTCCGCGGATGACATCGGTCACAACGCCTTCCATAATCTCGCCGCTTTCCTTAGCTTGAGCAATGTCAAACCAACCTTTGCGGGCATCAAAGAGCTTCTTGGAAAGCTGCATGGTTCCCTCTGCATTGTTTGTTTTCATGATAATGAGATCGAGCTTATCGCCAACCTTGACAAGTTCTTCGATCTTGGCAGAAAGATCGTCAGTCAAATCTTCGAGTTTAACTACACCTGTTTCTTTTCTGCCGGCATCAACAAACACTTCGGTAGGAGTAATTTGGATTACTGTACCAACAACATGGCTGTCAGTAGTGTCTTCATCTTTAATTGACTCTGCAAACAGTTGCTCGAAGCTCATCTCCTCATCATTAATTTTTTCGTTTTCCTTAATAATTTCAGACATGGTTTCAAGTACCTCCTTAATAATACCATCGGGAGTTGAAGCTCCCGCGGTGACACCTACACGCTTGCAATGAGAAAAATCGATAGATTTGATTTCATCTGCCTTTTCAATCAAATGCGATTCGCAATGTTCTTTACACACGCTGTAAAGCTTGCCGGTGTTGGAACTTTCGCGCCCGCCGATGACAATCATTATGTCAACCTGCGTGGAAAGTTCTACAGCTTCCGCCTGCCTTTGTGCAGTTGCATTACATATTGTATCAAAAATTTTTGCATTTGTATAGTCTTTTTTTATAAAATTTGAGCAAAAATTCCATTCTTTTACACTAAATGTGGTTTGCGAGACCATTATCAGCGGCGTGTCGTGCCGAATTTGTTCACTTTTGAGGACTGTTTTGAGCTCCTCCAATGAAGAAAAAATGGAATGTTTTCCCTGACAATGCCCGGCTATACCGATTACTTCGGGGTGATTGTGGTTGCCGGCAATGAGAATGTGGCAATCCTGCGGAGCTTCTTTGACAATCTTGTGGATTTTGAGAACAAAAGGACAGGTGCCGTCATAATAATGAATGCCGTTTTGCTCCATGAGCGCATACACACTTTCGGGAACCCCGTGAGCGCGAATAATCACACTCTCTCCCTGCGGGACATCGGTCGGTTTTTCCAAAATGCTGACCCCGCGCTGCGCAAAGGCATCAACCACCTGCGGGTTATGGATAATCGGACCCAGGGTGTGCACCTTGATGCCTTTTTGAAGCAATTCCTCGACCATATTTACTGCGCGGTCAACACCAAAGCAAAAGCCGGCAGTTTTTGCTAAAATGATTTTCAATGCATTTTCTCCTCAATGACCGCAATCACTGCTTGAATCGACTGCTCCAAATCGAGTTCGGTGGTGTCCACAATCACACTTTCCTCAGTCGCCTTCAGCGGTGCAATTTCTCTGTGCGAATCGTTGTAATCGCGCTGCTTCACATCTGCCAGCACTTCTTCAAAAGTGGTTTCGGTTCCTTTTTCGCACAACTCCTTATATCGCCTCTCGGCGCGGATTTCGGGAGAAGCGGTCAAAAAGATTTTCACTTTTGCATCAGGAAGCACAACAGTGCCGATGTCTCTGCCGTCCATTATACAGTTGTTGGCATCAGCGATTTCTCTTTGCAGGTTGAAAAGGAATTTTCTGACTTCCGGAATCGCGGAAGCTGCACTTGCACCCATTGAAATTTCAGGTGTTCTGATTTTGTCGGAAACATCCTCCCCGTTGAGATACACATGCTGAGTGCCTTCAACAAAACCGAGCGTTACCTTTAAATTTTCCAAAGTTGCGATAACCTGTTCGGCGTTTTTCGGGTCAGCGCCCTTTCGGAGAGCATTGAGCGCCACGGTGCGATAGAGCGCACCTGTGTCAACATACACAAAACCGAGCACTTTACTTGCCGCTTTGGCGATTGAGCTTTTGCCGGCTCCGGAAGGGCCGTCGATTGCTACTTTTATTGTATTTGCCATTCTTATCCTCCTATTTGTGAAGCGTGAATTGCCGCCGCATTGGCGGTTGAAAACGCTATTTGTAAATTAAATCCGCCCGTAAAGGCATCCACATCAATGATTTCCCCTGCAAAAAACAGGTTATCATAAAGCTTAGAACACATTGTTGCGGGGTGAATCTCTTTGGTATTGACACCGCCCGAGGTTATCACCGCCTGCTCGATTGACCAGAAATCGGTCACATTCACAATCAGCCCCTTTAATAAAGCCACAAGCGCCGCGCGCTCCTCTTTGGTGATTTGGTTAACTTTTTTGTTGCCTGGAATGCCGGAAAGCGCCACCACCTCGGGAATAAGCTTTTTGGGCAGCAGCTTTCCCAAAGAGTTGGAAAAGTCTTTATTGGCGTTTTCCGCAAAATCGCGGCACAGTCGCTTTTCAAGCTGTTGCTCTGTCAAGCCCGGTTTTAAATCAATTTTTGCAAAGTACCTGTCTTTTTGAAAGTCCTTAATGTAGGCGCTTGCACTGAGCACAAGCGGCCCGCTGATACCGAAATGGGTAAAGAGCATTTCTCCCAGTTCGCTGTAAAGCGGCTTTTTTGTGCCTTCTTTACAGAGTGATAGTGTAACATTTTTCAGGGTCAGCCCCTGAAGGCGGGCGCAAAAGCCGTTAGAAGCACGCAGCGCCACAAGAGAAGGCTTCAGTTCACTGACACTGTGCCCCAACGCAGCTGCAATGCGAAATCCATCACCGGTTGACCCGGTCAAGGGATAGGAGACACCGCCTGTAGCAAGAATAAATGCATCGGCATAAAAGCGCCTGCCATCTTCCAAAACGCAACAGCTTACGCGACCGGATTGCTGTTCCAGCGCCTTCACGCTACCGCGCACAAAATCCGCTTTTTTGCAATATTGAACCAGCGCATCCACAATGTCGGAGGCCTTGTCCGAAACAGGAAACACGCGGTTTCCACGCTCCGTTTTGAGAGGCACACCAAGGCTTTCAAACAGCGCCATTGTATCTGCCGGCATAAACGCGGAAAAAGCACTGTATAAAAACCTGCCGTTGGTCGGCACATTTTGAATCAGCTCTGCAATATCCGCACAGTTGTTGGTAACATTGCATCTGCCCTTACCGGTAATCATCAGCTTTCTGCCCGGTTTTTCATTTTTTTCAATCACGGTGACAGTTGCCCCGTTCTTGATGGCGGTTCCTGCCGCCATCAATCCTGCGGCACCGCCGCCAATCACAATTAGTTTAGGCATCACTTTTTCTCATCATCTTCATACACTTTGTAATCCTGCCAGATTTGTTCAAGCTCCTTAAAGCCCTTTTGCGCATCCTCACTCAAATCGCGCGTGGATGCCACAATGAGTGCGTTAATCAAACTCAGCGGCGCTACCAAAGAGTCGCCGAAGGATGCCATATCGCTACGCGCAAGCAGCAAATAATCGGCATACTTTGCAGAAGGCGCCAATTCATTATCGGTAATGGAAATGATTTTTGCGCCGCGGCTTGAAATGAAGCGCACTGCGCTGACCGTTCTGTTGGAATAGCGCGGAAAGCTGATAGCAATGCACACATCACCCTTTCCGATGTGATAAATGGATTCAAAAATCTCACTGCTGCCGGAGGGTGAAACGAGCTTTACATCCTCAAACACCATATTGAAATAAAAAGCTAAAAAGGAAGCGAGAGACGCCGCGCTGCGCACACCGATGATGTAAATGCGCTTCGCATTCTTTATAGCGGCAACGGCATTGTTAAAATCGCTGTGAGAAACAGAGTCCATCGTCGATTTAATCATAGCGATATCGCGCTCGAGGACATTGGTAATCACATCATCGCTGCCGAGCCTGTCATTGGTCACCGCCATGCGTTCTACACTGGTGAGCTTATTGCGCACAATGTTTTGCAGTTCATGCTGCAGGTTTGCATATTTTGAAAACCCGAGCTCGGCTGCAAAGCGCACAACAGTGGATTCACTGACATCTGTTTTTTCGCCGAGCTTTGCCGCTGTCATAAACGCTGCCTTATCATAATGAGAGGTGATATAGTCGGCAATGCGTTTTTGCCCTTTTGAATAACCGGCATAATTCTTTTTAATCTCAAAAAACAGTTTTTCCATTACGCTCACCTCACAATGAAATCTTAAATATTATATATTAAATAGTGCGTTTTTGCAAGTAAAACAGTCAAAAAAATGCAAGCAAAACGAATTTACTTGCATTTTAATATTTCAATAATGTCAGTAGGATTATATGCGATAAAATCCGCTCCCGCCTTTTTCAGTTCCTCTTCTCCGCGGTAGCCCCAAGCAGCGCCGATACTGCGGCAGCCGGCATTGCGTGCCGTAAAGATATCCACATCGGAGTCGCCGACATACACAGCTTCCTCCGCTGCACAGCCAAGTGCCTTCACGATGACATTCACACCGGCGGCATCCGGCTTTTTCGGCAGCTCCGGCACATTTCCCTGCACGGTTGCGATATGCGTGCCAAAATGCTTTTTTATCAGCTTTACGGCGTTTTCGTGAGGCTTATTGGTATTGCACGCTGCACGCATACCTGCTTCCTCCAAAAACGCCAGCAGTTCCGGTATCCCCTCATATGGCGCCACATGATAATCGCAATCCTCTCGAAAGCAAGCGCGAAACTGCGCAACATGGGCTTCGTTCGCCTCTTTGGCAGCACCACCGGCGGCAAAAGAGCGCTTTAATAAATCAATTACCCCATCGCCGACAAAGCGCTTTAGCTGCTCATGTGTAACAGGCGGCAAACCGTTTGCTTCCAACACTTTATTTGTCGATAACGCTATGGAGTCTAAAGTGTATAGTAATGTTCCGTCTAAATCAAAAATAACCGCTTTTACCATGAATATCTTTCAGTTTCCTCAACTTTCATAAATACTGACAGCATAGTCCCCTTCAAAAAAAGTCGTAGTATTCTCTGCAATCTCTTTTTCCAATACACACACACTTTTGAAATCGGTAAGCCCTGTGCCTAAAAACTTTAAATACGCTTCCTTGGCAGTCCAAACTTTAAAAAATCGCTTCTGCTGCTCTAAGCTTCCCGTGTCGGCTTGAAAAACATACTCTGCTTCCTGCGCCGTGCATGCATAGCGCATGATTTTTTGCTCCATGGGGCGCATTTGTTCGATATCCGCACCAACGGGTTTGCTGCTTAGAGCGCAAATTACCAAATCTGCACTGTGGCTGATATTAAAATGCACCTGTACATTTTTGCAGTAAGGCTTCCCGTTTTGATGCACCGCAAACTCAATGCTATCGGGCGCAACACCGCAGTTGCGCGCAATAAGCTCGCGCACAAGCCATTCACCCGCAAGCGTGCGCTTGCGGTCTGCTTCAAAACGAAACGCATCCACTCTTTCTTTTTTTTCATGTGAAAGCAAAGCATAAGTGCGTGCGTACTCTTGTTCGGAAATATCGTTAATGTTTTTTATTTCATACATTTTTTACCTGCCGAGTTGCTTTTTAAATGGATTAAATTTCAGATGCCGGAATGAAGCCGACAAATGAAAACCGCAAAAACAAAACTGTTTTTGCGGTCAAACACCTTGTTTTATAAACTCTCAACAATTTGTTTTGTTTCTCTTGCAATCATCAATTCTTCATTGGTTGCAATCACAAACACTGCTACTTTTGAATCCTCTGTGGAAATCTTTTTGGTTTCGCCAAAGGTTGCATTATTAATATCCTTATCAATCTTAATGCCCAAATAGCTCATTTTTTCGCAGATTTCTTCGCGCAAGGAAGGTGTGTTTTCCGCAATACCGGCAGCAAAAGCAATGGCATCCACACCATCCAAAGCAGCGACATAGGAGCCGATGAACTTGCGGATTTGGTAGCGCTGAATTTTTCTGGAAAGCAATGCTCTTTCGTTACCTTCCGTGACTGCCTTTTGAATATCTCTTTCGTCGCTCGAGACACCGGAAATACCTAAAACACCGCTCTTTTTGTTCAAAATTTCGGAGGTTTCCTTCGGGCTCCAGCCTTCCTTTTCCTGCAAATAGGTTACCACGGAGGGGTCCAAAGAACCGGAGCGTGTGCCCATAATAAAGCCGTCAAGCGGGGTAAGTCCCATAGAGGTATCCTGCACGACACCGTTTTTAATGGCAGTGATGGAAGCACCGTTACCGATATGGCAGGAAACGAGCTTTAAATCAACTCTCCCCATCAGTCTTGCCACTTCGGCAGCGATATATTTATGAGAGGTGCCATGGGCGCCATAACGAATGCAGTGGTATTTTTCGGTCAATTCATACGGAACACCAAACACCTTTGCTTCCTGCGGCATGGTGCTGTGGTAGGCATTATCAAAGACACAGACCTGCGGCACGGACTCACCAAACACACTGTAGCAGCCTTCAATACCTTGAATATGTGCCGGGTTGTGCAGCGGTGCCAAATCGCACAGCTCACGAATGCCTTCCACCACATGTTCATCCACCAGCTCAGCCTTGTTGAACAACCAGCCGCCTTGCACCACGCGGTGACCGATGGCGTCAATTTCCGAAATATTGTCAATCACCTTGCACTCGCCTTCGGTGAGCGCTTTCATAACATAGGAAAACGCCTGCGTGTGGTCATTCATCGGCGCATCGGGGTTTTCAAAGCTTCTGCCATCGGCAGTGGAGCCTTTAATTGTACCGTCTACCTTAATTCTTTCACAAACACCCTTGGCAATCCACTGTTCGTTTTCCATATCAATTAACTGATATTTCAACGAGGAACTGCCGCAGTTTACAACTAAAATTTTCATTTTATTCTCCTTTTGGATTCATTTTGCTTGAACATATTTCAACAATATAATATAATAATGTAAATTGATTAAAAATGCAAGTATTAACTCACAATTTAAGGAGCGAAGATGAAAACAGCGGGTATCATTTGTGAATATAATCCCTTTCACAACGGGCATCTGTACCAAATTCAAAAAACAAGGGAAGCCGGCGCCACCCATATCATTTGTGTGATGAGCGGCAATTTTGTGCAGCGCGGAGATGTTTCCATTGTTCCGAAACAGGCAAAAGCGCAAATGGCAATTGATGCCGGCGCCGACTTGGTGCTGGAGCTGCCGGTTGTTTGGTCTATGGCAAGCGCCGAGCTGTTCGCAAAAGGGGCCGTGAGCATCCTCAAAAACACCGGCATCTGCGACCTGCTCAGCTTCGGGAGCGAATGCGGGGATTTGGCACAGCTCAAAAAAGCAGCTGCAGCGGTGCGCGATTCGGCTGTGGAATCCAAAATCAGCAGTTACTTAGCGCAAGGCATTTCCTTTGTCAGCGCCCGCGCAAAAGCAGTCGAGGAAATTTACGGCAAAGATATAGAAGCACTCATCAGCTCCCCAAACGATATTTTGGGGATTGAATACTTAAACGCACTTGTCGGCAGCCAAATCGAGCCGCTTGTCATTCAAAGAGACACACCGCACGATAAAGACAACGACAGCCCCTTCAAAAAAAGCGCCGGAGAAATTCGCACACTGATTTTAACAGGTGAAACATCATTCAAAAAAGCGATGCCCCATTCCGCTTACGAAACACTGCGCCAGTATGCCAAGCTCGGGCAATGCCCGAATACAGTTGAGGATTTGGACAAAGCGATTATGGCGGTGCTGCGCCGCTTTGAGGCGGAGGACTTTCTCAATTTTTCCGATGTCGGCGAAGGGCTTGAAAACCGCCTTTACAACGCGGTGCGCCAGTCCGCTTCGGTCAATGAAATCCTGCTGCGCGCAAAATCCAAGCGCTACACAATGGCGCGCATGCGCAGAATTCTTTTGAATGCCTTTTTGGGAATCGGCAAGGGCTACAGCCAAAGCGAGGTGCCCTATCTGCGTGTGCTCGGCATGAGCGAAGGCGGAAAGGAACTACTCGCCGCAATGCGCGAGAGCGCGCAAAAACCGGTCATTATGCGCTACGCCGACTTCCAAAGCGCCTCCGGCGTCGCTCGAAAGATTTTTGCCTTTGAATGCAAAGCCGCCGATTTATACGCCCTTTCCTACCAAAAGCCCGCACCCTGCGGCACGGAAATGACAAGCGCTGTGTATATCGGCAGCAAAGAATAACAATTACAAATTACGAAGAGGCTGTCTCAACAAAAACCGTTGAGGCAGCCTCTTCTCAGAGTGTCGACAAAGTGGCTAAAACCGCACGACTAAATGAAAATTAAGCTTTTTGAATGTATTTATATTTTTCTTTTAAACAAGTCTATTGCCATTCTCAAACCTAATACGAGTTCTTGAAAATGCAGTAATGACGGCGTTTTTGTGCTTTTGCCAATCTCTGCTTGGAGTATATGGGAATAAGAGAAACCAAGGCTGATCCTTGATTGCTCTTATTCCCTGCCTCAACGCAGAGATTGACAAATTTTATCTCACTTTCTCGACCTCTGCCAGCTTCAACAATACTACTTGGTTTTTACCTGAACCGTCTTGCTTATTATTTGCGGTTTTGTTTAAAAATGCTCTGCAGCCTTTTTTGCCATTTCATCTTATACAACACAGAAAGCTTTTCAATGCAAAAATCAACAACAATCATCAGCAGGTTGCCGCCTGCCAAAAGCACATAAACCGTGTATTTGCCAAGCCCTTCCATCTCTTCCAACGGCATACCGAACACATAAATCAGCAGCAGATAGACGACCACCATCGAAAGGTTAAACACGATAAACTTTATCACCCAGCGCACGGCTCTGAACTTGACTTTGCGCTGCAAGACATCCTTTAAAATCGGGAAGTAGCCGAAAAACAGCGCATACAGCAACGCCGGTTCTTTATTGCCGCTGAGCAAAAACGCCAAGCCCGCTGTTGCCAAATAAATCCACAGGCTTTGCAGCGCGCCCGTTTCAATCACTGCCCAAGCAAGCAACATACCCGCAAAGGTCGGTCCTAAGTATTCCGCCATCGGGATATTGCCGAGCAGCACTAAAATCACGGAAAATGCACATATAATGCCGCCAAAGGCAATTTTAAAACTTTGCTTCATTACCTGAAAAATGAGCACAGACAGTCACAGCACGCCAGCGCTGTACAAAGCTTGCACAGGCTGCCGGTACAGCCGCTCTCGTCCTCATTGCTCTGCCTCCAATCGTTTCTGAAATCTCCGCTTCTTTTTGCTTTCACACTGTTATAGGCTTCGGCGTATTCCTGATTATTCGGCTCAAACTGCACAGCCTTGCCATAGTGCTCTGCCGCTTCCTCCAACCAGCCTCTTGCGTGGAGTATTTTTCCTTTCAGGAAATACCACTCTGCATCGCGAGAAGAAATCGGCACACCATCCAAAATGGTTTCCGCATCCTCATAGCGCTCTTCGCGCAGCTTTGCGCGCACATCGCCGTATTTAATGCTATCCGCAGCGGTCGCATTATAGCTTGACTGACCGTGATACATCAGCGCATCATAAGCAGCATTGAGCTGCTCAATAGCGGCGCTGTTATCTCCATCAGCGGAAGCATAGAACGCCATTTTTTCTTTATACGCACGGTTCACCTGTTCGGGCGAAGCGCCTTCTTCTAAACCTAAGACCTGATAGGGATTCACTTGGTATCTCCTTTCAATATGCTTTGCTGCACGGCAAAGCTGCCTTCGTAAATAATGTTTTCGATGATAGCTGCGTACCTGCCGGGAGGAAGCGCTTGGCACGCCGCTGCCGCTTCACCGATGGAAAGATTCAGAATTTCATTGATGCGTTGCGTGGAATAGCCGCGTGCAAACGGGTTAAACGCCCCGGCTTTTTTGTCGCGCTCCAAATCCTCCGCCGCATCGGCAAAATAAATCCACCTGCCGAGCATATAGCCGAAGGTATAGAGCTGTTCGCTGTCCGTACCGTAGCGGAAGATATAGCCAAGTGCATCGGCAGAGGGATGCGCGGCTTTATCGACACCCGCATTTTCGGCTTCATACCGCTCTTGCTGTATCATATTTTCTCTTATTTTATCGCATAAATCCGGAAACGCTTCACGCGCTTTGCGATATTTGCGGCGAAAAACAAGCGCCATAAAGCGGTACAGCATCTTTTTGAAAAACCGCTCATCTCGAATATTATCTAAAAATTTTTCGTAGCAAAGGATGATTAAGATGCACGCGCACTCAAAAAAAATATCCTGAGCATTTGTAATGAGTGTGCAGCGTTTGGCGCGGTAAGGACAATACTTTTGGCTGCAAGCAGGTGCGGCATCTTCCGCCGAAAGCTTGATGAGTGCCAAAAAAGTTATGTCATAATTGAGCAGGTAGCGAGCGAATAAACCGAAATGCTGTTTTAAACTGTTGCAAAGTGTGCAATAAACACTGCGGTACTGCTCGGTCTGCTCCCGCGGCAGCTTGCTCAAATCCGCTTTAACATAGCCGAACATTTACTCACTTCCTTAGCTCATTTTAAATTTATTATAATATAGTCGCGCACACAATGTTTAAACAAATTGTAAATTTTTATGACATTGCCTTTTGGTAAAAATATCCCCGCCGAAAAGCAGGGATATTTTTCGTTGTTTTTCCTTTGGGTTTCAAATAATTTTTGCCTAAGCGAAAAATTACTTTGTGCCGAAAATTCTGTCGCCGGCATCGCCCAAACCGGGAATGATGTATTTATGCTCATTAAGGCAATCATCGAGAGCTGCGCAGAAAATGTCCACATCGGAATGCGCATCCTTTAATGCATTCAAACCTTCCGGTGCTGCAATAATGCACATGAATTTGACATTTTTTGCACCTTTTTCTTTAATCATTGTAATCGCATCAATCGCGGAGCCGCCGGTAGCAAGCATCGGGTCAACGACAATGACTTCTCTTTCATCAATATCGGCAGGCAGCTTGCAGTAATATTCAACAGGCTGTGCGGTTTCAGGGTCTCTGTAAAGACCGATATGCCCCACCTTAGCAGCAGGAATCAAATTCAACATACCGTCAACCATTCCTAAGCCGGCGCGCAAAATCGGCACAATAGCAAGCTTTCTGCCCTTCACCTTTTTTGCATGACAAATTCCCATCGGAGTTTTGACATCCACTGCGGTGAGCGGCAAATCTCTGGTTGCTTCGTAGCACATCAAATTCGAAATTTCGCTGATAAGCGCGCGAAATTGATTGGTACCGGTTCTTTCATCTCTCAAAATAGAGAGCTTGTGTTGAATTAACGGATGTTCAAAAATTGTTACATTAGCCATTTCTTTCCTACCTCCAAAATGTATCTTATCATTAGTATTCGGTGCTGCCGAAAGCGCATGCCGCACTGTTGTGCAGCCGCTTTGCGGCACTGCCTTTGCTAATCATTTTCCAATTCCATAATCATGTTGACTCTTTTTTCGTGCCTGCCGCCTTCAAATGCGGCATCTAAATAAGCATCAACAATATCGAGTGCCAAGCCCGTACCGAGCACTCTGCCTCCAAAGCAAAGCACATTGGTATCGTTGTGCATTTTGGTAAACCTTGCACTAAAAGTATCCGAGCAGCAAGCAGCACGAATCCCCTTTATCTTATTGGCGGCAATCGACATACCGATACCGGTGCCGCACACTAAAATACCGCACTGTGCCTCGCCCTGTGCCACAGCAGTACCAACCTGCTTGGCAATCACGGGGTAATCTACCGCTTCCCCGCTGTAAGTGCCAAAATCTTTATAGGGAATATTTTTTTCATCCAGGTGCTTTTTGACTTCCTCTTTGAGCGCAAAACCACCGTGGTCAGCTCCAATTGCAATCATTGTTTCTTTCCTTTCTTTTTCAATTCCCGCTCCGCTTGCGACATTCTCAAATATGTCGGAACCAACTGACTGCCGGGAACCGCTTTATCTCTTTGCCGATAAGCCAATATGCACAGCATCTCGGCATTTTGATAGATTTCATCTTCCTGCGGAAGATACACATTTGAACATTTTGTTTTTAAGATATCATAGGCAAGCTTTGCGCCGTCGCCGCATACATAAACCTTTTTGTCATAGGCTTGAATGCGCGGCGCCATGCTTTCAACCGCGGCAGCTTCATCTTCACTCAGGCGCTTTAGAGTGCCGCTTTCAAAGGTAGCGGTATAGACCTGATTGCGCCTGGCATCCATACAGGCAAGCGCAATACAGCCTTCCTGCTGCACATTGGCTGCAATGACCTCTAATGTAGAAATGCCGATACAGGGTTTGTCGGCAGCAAACGCCATACCCTTGAGCGCTGCCACACCGATTCTCACACCGGTGAAGGACCCGGGGCCGTTTGTCACGGCAAATAAATCAATTTCACCCACCGGGCAACCCGCTTCCAGGCATACGCGCTCGACCATAGGCAACAGGGTTTGCGAATGAGTCAGCCCGTTATTGACAAACGCAGATGCCAAAATGTGTTCATCCTCACTAATGGCAACGCTGCAACTGACAGCGGAAGAATCAATCGCCAATATCTTCATCAAATTCTTCCCCTTTTCCTATTGAAATGATGCGCTGGTCCTCGTTTTCACCCGCTTGGATTTTGATGTAAACGGCTCCCTCCGGAAGGGCGTTTTCAATGTTTTCGCTCCACTCGACAGCCAAAACGGCATCGGTATCGAGGTAGTCGAAAAAACCGGTGGAATATAAATCCTCCCAAGTGTTGATGCGGTACATATCGAAGTGATAGAGTGTCAGCGCTTCACCGCGATATTCATTGACAAGCGAAAAAGTAGGGCTTGTAACATCGGCGCTGATGCCCAGCCCCTTTGCAAGCCCTTTAACAAATGCTGTTTTACCCATGCCCATACCGCCAAAAAACGCCAATACATCGCCCGCGCGGCAATCTTTTGCAAAGCTTGTGCCGAGAGCAATGGTCTGTTGAGCGCTGTTGGTGGTATACTGGTTCATAAAACATCCTTAAAAACTATTTTTTATAGTATAGCACAGATTTACTTTTTTTTGAAGAATTATTTACAAAAAATATTGAACAAATTCTCTTATTCTGTTAAAATGGTTTTTGTAATATTATAATAACCATGTATTGGTTAGATTGGAGTGTATTATGGAAAGAAATTTTGTTATCAAGTACAAAACAGACTTTGGCGAAGTGACCACCAACGAATTGGAAAACGATTTTTATTCGCTTCAAATTACTGATAAGGATAACCGATTCACCGTTGTTATGAAGCCGAAGAAAGCCTTTGAGCTGGTCGCTTTCTATGCTGAGAGCGATTACCAATTCACTCCCGGTGACAATTTCTATGCCGGCGGCTACCAATCCTGGACAACTTCAAGAGAATACAGGAATTTTGATGTGCAAAGAAGCTCCATCAAATTAGCGAAGATTTCCAAGCTTACTTCCCATATCACCAAAATGTATGGTGATGAATACTTTGTGGAGTATACCGAATTGCCCGGTGAATTCCATTCTCACTGCTATACCTACATTCGAAACGGCGAAAACTGCAAGCTTTGGGGTTCTTTAAGCGAAAAAACCGGTTTCACCTACTTTAAGGTGAAAATGAATGATGATTACTTTGCAATCTGCAAAGATGTTGAAGGCAAGGTTGTCAGCGAAGAGTATACCATTTTTGATGTGGTCTACTTCGAAGGCAGCTACGATGAAGTTTTTGACAGCTACTTCGGGATGCAGGATATGCCCAAGACCAAAGACGGTCAGATGAGCGGCTACACCTCTTGGTACAACTATTTCCAAAACATTAATGAAGATATAATCCTGCGTGACCTTGACGGGCTTGACCCTGTTAAAGACGAAGTTTCCATTTTCCAAATTGATGACGGTTACGAGCCCTTTGTCGGCGACTGGTTAGACCCCTGTCCCGAAAAGTTCCCTCACGGTATGGGCTACATTGCCGACAAAATCCACGACAAGGGTTACAAAGCCGGCATTTGGGTTGCACCCTTCTCCTGCCAAATCAAATCCAGAATGGCACACGAGCATCCCGATTGGTTGATTCGGGATGAAAACGGCAAACCGATGCTCGGTGTACCCGCTTGGGGCGGCGCCTACATCTTTGACATTTTCAATGAAGAGGTCAGAGAATATATTCGCCATTTCTTTGATGTCATACTCAATGAGTGGAATTATGACATGGTGAAGCTTGACTTCCTCTACAGCCAGTGTATTAAGCCGAGAAACGGCAAATGCCGCGGTGAAATCATGTATGCCGGCATGTGCTTCCTGCGCGACTGTGTGGGCGACAAGCTCTTCCTGGGTTGCGGTGCTCCCATCAGCGCGGCTATCGGCATTGTGGATGCATGCAGAATCAGCTGCGATGTCGCACCCACTTATACCGGTAAGATTTATAACCACATCTTCGTTAACAATGAAATTATCAGCGCACAAAACGCGATTAACAACACCATTTTCCGCCGCCACCTCAACGGCAGAGCCTGGATGAATGACCCGGATGTATTCTTCTTGAGAGAAGATAACATTCATTTCACCAAAGAGCAAAAGCTCTTGCTCGCTACGATTAATAACCTCTGCGGTAATGTGCTCTTTGTTTCCGACAATGCCGGTGACTTTGATGAAACCCAAATGAAGTGGTTAAGGAAATTCTTTAAGAAAACCGATGAACAGGTTATCGGTGCCGAATACATCAGCGATGACATTATCCGCATGAGAGTGAAGGAAGGAAAAATCATCAAAACCCTCACCTTCAACCTCAAAACCGGTAATGTGATTAAGAACCTTATCTAAAAAAAACCGAGATGGGCATCCTTCATATGAAGGGTGCCCATCTTTCTATGATTGTTACAATTTGTTTACGAAAAGCAAAAAGGATTGAAAAAGGCGGCTTTTAATTTTATAATAAATTTCTTAGAAAAGATTATAAATTTTTCAGGATATATTTATGAACGAAAAAAGTTTAGCAAAAAGAATATCCTCCGCCTTTAAGCAAACCGATTTGTTTTTGCTGTTTTTGTGTGTGGTCGCTTCGACCTATGGTATGCTGCTTGTTTACAGCGCCACCAAAAACACCATGGTGGAAGGGCAGCTGATATCTTCAGAGTTTAAGTCGATGATTGTTGCGATTCCCGCAGGTATTATCGGCGCTATCATCCTGTCCTACATCAACTATGAATACTTTGTCAAATTCTTTTGGATTATCGGTGCTGTCGGTTTAATCTTAATGGTCGTTACCATCTTTTTCGGCGTAGCACCCGATGCAAGGCAGGATTCCCGCTGCTGGCTGAAAATCACGGATTCCTTTTATTTTCAGCCCTCTGAGGTGGTCAAGCTCGCCTTTGTCATAACCTTTGCCGTCCACTTAGACGCGGTCAAAGATAACATCAACTCTATCAAAAATGTGCTCTTACTCGGCATCCATGCGATTGTGCCGATCGGTCTTGTTATTATCACCGGTGATGCCGGTTCCGCTTTGGTGTTCGGCTTAATTGTCATCGGAATGTTGATTGCAGCAGGGCTGCATTGGAGTTACTTCTTAGTCGGCGGCTTAGGCTTAACCGCTGCCATTCCTTTGGCTTGGACAACCGGTTTGATTAAAGATTTCCAAAAGAGCCGCATTCTTGCCCTTATTTACTATGATGCCGAGGAATACGCCAGAGATGCTGCCTACCAGCAAAACCAGGCCATTAACGCCATCGGTTCCGGCAAAGTGACCGGTAAGGGATTATTTAACGGCACTTATGTGCAAAACGCTGCCATTCCCGAAGCAAAGAACGATATGATTCTTTCCGTTTCCGGTGAAGAGTTCGGTTTCTTAGGGGCGATTGCAGTCATTGCCATTATAGCTATCATTGTTATTAAAATTATGCTCAATGCAAAGGCTGCCAAGGATGGTCACGGCTATTTTATCGATATGGGTATTGCTTCCATGATTATCGGTCAAACACTGATTAATGTGGGCATGTGCCTGCGGCTGCTGCCGGTTATCGGTATTACCCTTCCCTTCTTCAGCGCCGGCGGTTCTTCCAACTTAGCGGTGTACTTGGCAATCGGTGTGGTTATGAGCGTGTACCGACAATCCAAAAAAGCGGAAGAATATGCCTTTTCACCGGCAAATGTGATTAAGTTTACATAATAACAGAATAGTTTAAAGGGATTGCTCAACGTGCAATCCCTTTCAGACTGTCGAAAAAGTGGCTGAAACCACGCGACTATTTATCGTTCTTATAATATCATTTTATTTTTAAATTGTATTAAATCATTCTTTATAGATAAGTAATTTAAAGCAAAATATTACGAAATCGCCGTAAATACGGCGATTTTGCGTTTTTGCCAATCTCTGCTTGCGGTACATGGGAATAAAAACAATCAAGGCTGATGTGCCTAATAGCATTTCTTTAAGCACCTTTATTTCGATTTTTTCTTTGCAA
>JAFRLX010000029.1 GCA_017430965.1 Clostridia bacterium
CATTCACTTTGCCAAGATTTGCGGTTTCAGCAGAAGCGGCGAAAGGAAATGCCGACAAGAGCATCAGCACAGCTAATATAAGCGAGAAAGTCTTTTTACTTAAACCGTTTTTTGATTTCATAATCATCCTTTCTCTGCAAATAAAAAAGAGGCAAGTTTTTTCTTGCCTCTTGTCTTTGCAGTTTTGTTTTTAATATGTGAAGTTTCCTGTCCATTTACCACAGTTTGAGCAACTCCAGCACTCATAACCCGAAGGGCAGTTTCGGAAGTATTCATCCTCTCCGATTGCGCCGCTTTCGAACAGATTATTCCATTTATTCATTTCAGCATCAACAAATGCTCTGACATCACTCTTTGAACCAAACCATTTGCTCATATTGCCGCAGGAAACATAGTGGTTATAGTTATTGGTACACGACTTTGGCTTGGTGGTTTGAGGTTTAGTAGTCGGGGCTTTTGTCGTTGGCTGCTTTTTAGTAGTTGTCTGTTTTTGCGTTGTGTTTTGCTTTTTGGTTGGTTTTTGAGTTGTGGGGTGCTGTGTGGTTGCGACAGGCTTGGTAGTTGCTTGCGATTTTGTGGTTGATTGCTTGCTTGTTTCGGCAGGTTTTGCAGTCGTTGTAGATTGTTTCTTTGAAGTGTTTTGAAGGGTCGTTTCAACGACTGTGTTATCGGTCGAAGTATCCTTCTCACTTTTTCCTTCACTGATGATAGTGCTGCTTTGTGCCTCTGTACTTGGCACATCTTGACTTGCCTTAACCGCACAGGCGGTAAGTGTTGCCACAATCAATACCAAAATCACTAATGCATATTTCTTCATAAATATCATCTCCTTCGTCTTAATCGTACTACCAAAAACGCATTTAGACAAAGGTGCGAATTAAAACATCGGTACCACTTCCTTTCATTAATTACTATCTATATACATGGGTGCGGCATTGTATCCACACTACCTTGCATCTCTGCCTTTTTGTTTTTGCAAATATCTTGTATAGTATTCCAATGCTTTATATACATATTCCTCTTTCTTTGCATAGGGGACAGAGCTGGGAATAAGGTTGTTTATCTTATCTGCTCTAAATGAGTATTTTTCAACTTGATTCGGTTTGGCTTCCGACATGATTCTACGAATTTTTCTTTTGTCAAGTGTGCCATTTTCAAATATCTTTCTCATTCGGATGGCTTGGTCATGAGAGGGAAACACAAGATTTTCATCGATAAAGTCCACAAGTTCTCTTTGACTTTCTTCGTCGAGGTAAGATAATTCAACGGCAGGTCGCATTGCCATTTTTCCCTCATCCATAAATTCAAGCAGTTCGGGAACAAGCTCTGTTAGGCGAATATATCTTCGGATTTGTTCTCGACTCTCTCCTATCTTTTCAGACAAGTCGTCTCTCGACTTGTGCCCCGGCGGGGCACAAGTTTTATCCTGGCGTTTTCCCTGATGTTTCATTGCATCATAAAGGATCTTATATGCAAAGGCTTTTTCGCTTGGTAGCATATTTTCTCTTTGGTGAATGTTACTTTCAACCATAACAATCGCTGCTGTGTCATCATCATAATCACAGACAATTGCTTTGATAGTTTTATTACCGGCGAGCTCGCTTGCTCTCATTCTTCTGTGTCCGGAAATCATTTCGTATCTTCCGCCTTTTTTCGGTCGGATGAGTACGGGTAAAAGTAAACCACTTTTTTTAATGCTTTCGGTCAATTCTACCATTTGAATATCATCCGTTACTTTAAAAGGGTGATTAGGAAAATCATCGATTTGGTTAATAGCAATTTCTGTTAGTTTAGTTTTGTCCATATGATTCCTCCTTGTATGAGAAAAGGATGTGAAGATGAAGTCTTCACATCCTTTATCGTTCGATTTTCAGTAATACGAACTCAAATCTATTATTATGTAAGTGTCATATGGATTCCATTTATTATAATATTTTTTATATCTAGTAATTCTTTTTGATGTTTTGGAGCGCCAAGAGTTCTTGGTGTTCCACTACATTAAAAACTACGCCTTTTCTTTTTGATGTTTTGGAGCGCCTACCTCGCTTGCAGCTTCCATCTTTAAGCTGTTAAGAGCTTCCTTAGCCTGCTTGTTTGCCATTTCTTTTACACCCCACTTTCTTTTTCTTCCAATGAAGCCTCATTGCCGCGGCAATACATTCATCATACCGAGGTATGATAGGTTAATGCTCTGCGACAAATCTATCAAAAAGCGTTTGCAAGTTTAGTGTATGATAATGTCAAAAAAATATGAAATGAAAATGTTGGAAAGAAAATAAAAGCTTTCTGTATCTCTCAAAGCCGGCTTTTCTATTGTTGAAGTATTTCATGCGAATACAAATTCAGTGTGTGAAACAACGATGAAAAGAGCTTTGAAAAATATGGAAACGCTGGGTTTGAGTGAGATGTCGAGTAAGAAATAATAACCAAAAAATGCCACGCTAATTGTGCAATATACACATATTGATTTTTTATAATGTAATGCAAAAGAAAGAAAGAATTAAATAGAAATAACCCATAAAAAATGGATTGAAAAACAAGCATTTATACACGGATTAACTGTAAAAGAAAAACACTTTACACCTATACCAAAAAAGAGAGAGATAGTGCATTTTTGTGCCGCCACCGTACATTGGGAGGGACATATTTCTTTTAAATGAACGCTAAATTATGAAAAATGTAAAAAAATATACCTTTACGCCGTAAAGGTGAAAAACTTCTCGAAAGGTGGCACATTTTGCTTCTGCGGCAGTATCGGTTCACAATGTGCCGATACGGCGGGGTATAGGCTGAAATGAGAATGTGAGAATTTATCTCGGTTCACTAAATAGTGAAAAATTGACATTTATTCGCATTTATATTATAATGTCTTTAATTAATTTTTATTATATATAAAAAGAGGTTATTATGTTTAAAAATATTAATAAGAAAGTGAATAAAGAGTATTGGCTTGAGCGATACGAAACGCTTAACATCTATTTGCTCAACATTGCTTCCGCCAACTCTCGTTTTGTTGACTTTGAACTGTTTAATAACCAAACCTTAGTTTTTCAAACCCAGCACATGGTTTCTCTTGACCAGATTCCCAAGGATGCTTTAAATGATCAGCTGTTCGCGGTTCTGTTTTACCAAATGTGTGATTTGAACAGATTGCTCGAACACTATCAGGTCAATCAGGATTTTGTGATGTGGGATGAAAAACTTGTTTTTTATAACCAAGACAAGAATTTGTTCCAGTTCATTCTTTTGCCGGCGCTCAACAGTGCCCACAAAAAGAATTTTGTGGACTTTTCGTTGTATTTGAGCAACAAGATTATCAATAACGATGCCTACACCTTCCTGCCGTTGATTCAAGAAGGAAAGTGGAAGCGCATGGATACTTTGGAAAAATTCGGCAACGCCATGGAACCCATTGTCGGCTACACTCCCGTTACATTCCCGACCATTGCGGATGTTTCCAAGGATGCTTTTGCTGTTAAACCCATTCGCGGAGATTCTGCCGCACCCGTTGGCGGGCAAGCACCTGTGCAAAACCAAGCGCCGGTGCAGCCGGTAGTACCTGTGCCGAAGAAGGTTGTCGATAGCGGGGAAGCTTTAAATGACCTGCCGAGAATGTACGAAGCAACTATTTTCTTAGATGAAGAGGACGATGCCATGGCAAATGCGTTTGATCCCAATACCCAAAACTCTCAAAGTTTCGGTGAGACCGAGATTTTTGTTGACAATGCCGCAACAGGCTATGAAGCAACTGTGGATATGGACAGCACTGTCCCGCAGGCACCGGTGGATAATGAGCCTTTAGGTGAAACCCAGTTATTAGTAGAAGAAGACGAACCGGCTGCAGAGAGCTTTGCCTCGCAGGCACCGGTCGATGATGAACCTTTAGGCGAAACTCAAATTTTGATTGAAGACGAAGAACCGGCAGCAGCTTATGCACCGCAGGAGAATGTGCAGAGCTTCGGCGAGACCGAAATCTTTACCGACAATGCGGCAGCTGACTTTGATGCAACAGTGGATATGGACAACACTGCCTCGCAGGCACCGGTCGATGATGAACCCTTAGGCGAAACTCAAATTTTGATTGAAGACGAAGAACCGGCAACAGCCTTTGCCCCGCAGGAGAATGTGCAGAGCTTTGGCGAGACCGAAATCTTTACCGACAATGCGGCAGCTGACTTTGATGCGACAGTGGATATGGACAACACTGCCCCGCAGGCACCGGTCGATGATGAACCTTTAGGTGAAACCCAAATATTGATTGAAGATGAAGAACCGGCAGCGGCAGGCTATGCTCCGCAGGCGCAGGTCGATG
This sequence comes from Clostridia bacterium, assembly GCA_017430965.1. Taxonomy (GTDB): domain Bacteria; phylum Bacillota; class Clostridia; order Oscillospirales; family Acutalibacteraceae; genus RUG714. Next base: position 4,313 of record JAFRLX010000029.1, read on the forward strand.
ATGAACCTTTAGGCGAAACTCAAATTTTGATAGAAGACGAAGAACCGGCAGCGGCAGCCTATGCACCGCAGGAAAGCGCGCAGAGCTTCGGCGAGACCGAAATCTTTGTGGACAATGCCGCAACGGGCTTTGCACCGGCAGGCAATTACCAGCAGCCGTATCAGGTCAATGCTTTTGAACAGCCCGAGCCGGGTGCTACCGAAATGTTCACGGAGGACTCCGTTGTTCCGCAACAGCCGATACCGCAGGCACCTGTGCAGGATACTTTTGCACAGCAGGCGCCGGCAGACCAATCCGGCAGTATTTTCCCTCAGGCACAGTTTGGTGCCGCGAATATGTTTGGCGGCAGTTCTTCACAGCCTGTTCAACTGGCAGATGGTTCCACTTTTGGGGCAGCGGCAATATTTGGGGCGCAATCTGCTCCCTTTGATACTCAGGTGAATAACAACGAGGCAGCTTCACCGGTATTTGAACAGCCGTATCAAGCCAACGCCTTTGAACAGCCCGAACCGGGTGCTACCGAAATGTTTACGGAGGACCCCGTTGTTCCGCAACAGCCGGTACCGCAAATGTCGGTCGACGATGAACCCTTAGGGGAAACCCAAATTTTGATTGAAGACGAAGAACAGGCTCCGGCAGCCTATGCACCGCAGGAGAGTGCACAGAGCTTCGGCGAGACCGAAATCTTTGTGGACAATGCCGCAACGGGCTATGCGCCGGCAGGCAATTACCAACAGCCGTATCAAGCCAATGGTTTTGAGCAACCCGAGCCGGGTGCTACCGAAATGTTCACGGAGGACCCTGTTGTTCCGCAGCAGCCGATACCGCAAATGCCGGTGGACGATGAACCCTTAGGG
>JAFRLX010000030.1 GCA_017430965.1 Clostridia bacterium
AGGCTTTCTCCTGTCGAGATATTTACTGCAGTAGTTACAAAAAGAAATCAGCCAAACCACATTATCCTTGATTATTTTTATTCCCTGCCTCAGCGCAGAGATTGGCAAATTTCATCTCACTCTTTCAACATCTGTCAGCGTTCAGTCGCAAAAGGGTAAAAAGACTTAAACCCTAATAGCCTTCGCTTGCCCTCGCCTTGCATTTTGTGAACCCGCCCTATCAAAGGCGGTGCGCGCAAGCGAACCTGCCGACTGCTAATGTATATATAATAGCGAGTTCGCTTTTGCGAACCGGTTACAGGATACAGCTTACAGACAACAGATTACAGAAAACAGACAGCGAGTTCGCTTTTGCGAACTCGCCACTGAAAACTGAACCCTGAAAACTGAAAACAGTGCGCGCAAGCGAACCTGCCGACCGCTGACAAAAAAACACGATGAGCATTGCTCATCGTGTTTTTTTGGTGTAATTACAGTTCAACTTTGCCGTTTTCTTTGCCGTTGATGACATAATACAGTGCGTTATCTTCAGCCTTCACATAAAGCTCAATGCCTCTGATTGCGCCCTTGCCGCCGTTGGCTTTGAAATCAGCCTTAGCAAGCTCGGCAAGTGTGGAAGCATCAACCTGCTTGTCGCCATACTCGAAGAACAAGCCTTTGACTGCTACTGTAAGCAGCTGCTTTTCAACCGGATTCTTTTTGGTTGTCTTCTTGGTTTCCTTCTTCTCCGCCTTCTTGGTCTCTTTCTTAGCGGGAGCTGCCTTTTTGGTCTCCTTCTTAGCCGGAGCTGTCTTTGCGGTCTCCTTCTTAGCGGGAGCTGCTTTCTTGGTTTCTTTCTTAGCCGGAGCAGCCTTTGCGGTCTCTTTCTTAGCAGTCTCTTTCTTTGCCGGAGCAGCCTTCTTGGCTTCGGTCTTAGCGGGAGCCTTCTTCTCTTCAGTCACTTTTGCAGTTTCTGCTGCCTTTGCAGCGGGCTTCTTTTCTTCTGCTTTTGCGGTTGTCTTTTTTGTAGCCATCGTTATATCTTCCTTTACATTTTATTTCTCTGTTGAGATGGTTCTATTTTTGCACAGCGTGCCAACGGAAATTGTGGAATCTTGCTGTAAAGCTGTGAGCCTTCACAGGCATATTTCATAGCACATATGTACAAAAACATCTTAAAGATTATAGCACTATTGCACAAAGTTTGCAAGAGCTTGCAACAATTACATCAATATTGTATAATAAAGTATCAACATTTACCCGATTTAGTGTATAATATTACCTCGAATTTATACCAAAATGTTAAAAATTGCATGCAAGAGAGGAAATCACCATGCTCAAAATTCGACAAGCCACACCCAAAGATGCTGCCCGCGCAGCGCACATTTGCATTGAAACCGCCGAGGGAATCTGGCGCCGTTCTCCCAAAATGGAGAAAATTACTTCCCTGCTCTTTTCCGCCTACTACATCACTCACGAGAGCCACAACTGCTTTGTGCTCGAGGACAGCGGCAAGGTGGTCGGCTACATTCTGTGCAGTGCCGATTTGCACCGCTTTTTAAAAAGCTATCGCGGTGATATTTTCAGATCCATTGCCAAGCTTTCCCCGCTGTGGGGTGTCGCCTGCCTGTTTGTGCCGGCAAAGTATGTGCTCTTGCATCGGCACTACCCTGCCCACCTGCACATTGACATTTTGCCGCCCTACCAATCCGCAGGCTACGGCAGCAAGCTGATGGAAACGCTGCTGCAGCACCTGAAGGCGCAAGGAGTAAAGGGTGTTTGCCTCTCCTGCGGTGCCGACAATACCCGCGCGATTAAGTTTTATGAAAAGTACGGCTTTACCGCCAAGCTCAATGCTTTTGGCGGCAAGCTGATGGTAAAAAAGTTGTAAAACAAACTTTCTTCAAATTAATGGTTGCATTTTCAATCATTATATACTATAATAGTAAAGCAATTTAAGCGAGCATAATATGATTCCGATAACTATTAGTTATTAGTTATTAACTATTAACCGCTCGCTTTGCGAGCTAATCGGGGTGTAGCGCAGGTGGGCGAAGAGGCTTGCCGCTGCCGGTGGCAGAAGCAGGCACGCCGATGAGAGGAAGAAACACAGAGCGCGGCAACCGCTCCAAGGGCAGCCGGGCGACAATGTTTCTGACGGAAGCGCAGCGGAAACATTACTCTGCTGTTTATAGTAGGCACAAAAACAAAAGATTTAAAACTATCGGGGTGTAGCGCAGGTGGTAGCGCACTTGACTGGGGGTCAAGGGGTCGCAAGTTCAAGTCTTGTCACTCCGACCAGAAAAATCCGCCGACAGCGTCGGCGGATTTTTCAATGAAATAAATTCCTGACGGAATTTGTGAAATATGATTTCATATTCTCGCTGAAAGCGAGCAATATGAAATCATATGAAGTAGCTGTCGCTATGAAGTATGCTTCGCATATGAGAGGAATTTATTTTACTTCATATTGCAGTGATAACTGCAATACTTCATAATGACTTTAGTCATTATTTCATATGCGGCAAAGCCGCATATTTCATTCAAACATCATTTTAAAAATGTGCGTAGCTGTCAGGTTTTTTGAAAAATAGATCCGTTATCAACACTCCGACCAGAAAAATCCGTCGACGATGTCGGCGGATTTTTCAATGAAATTCATTCCTTCGGAATGAGTGAAATATGATTTTATATCCTCGCTGAAAGCGAGCAATATTAAATCATATGAAATACACTGCGTGTATGAAATATGCTGACGCATATGAGGAATGAATTTTTAGCCGAGCGAAGCGAATGCCAAGGTTCCGGGCACCAACTCCAAATCTTTGATTTGGCAAGTTGGTCGGGTTCTTTAGCCGAGCGAAGCGAATGCCAAGGTTCCGGGCACCAACTCCAAATCTTTGATTTGGCAAGTTGGTCGGGTTCTTATTTCATATTGTGGCTTGCCACAATATTTCATACCGCCATTGTCGGATAGTCTTCGCCTTTTTTTAATACGAAAACTCCGTTTCCTTGCTCAAGTCATAACTCGGCTGACTTTTTCTCTGTGCGCGGCTATTATTATTTTTCTTATACAATTTATTATCTCTTTTATTATTGTGTAAAGATTTTTGACAGGTTGCTGTAAAAGTTTTTGACAGGTTGCTGTAAAAATTTTTACCATCACCTGTAAAGTTTTTTAACAGGTAAATGTTTGACCTGCCGGCACTCTTTTCTTCAATGAGGTCTTTTTGTATTAAGGCACTCAAACAATTATTGACTGTCGCTCGTGATACGCCGATGCGGCGCGCAATGGCGCTTTGGCTGGCATAGCAGCCGCTTTCGCTGTTGACGGTAAAACTGAATATTAACGCATAAACCAATAACTGATTTTGCGATAAATGCAGTTCATCCACCATAAAATCATAAATCGTAAAGTAACTGTTCATCTTCTCGCTCCCTGCGCCTGACTTTTATGAATGATATTATGGTAGTATGAATTGTTTAGACTTGTGAGTTGATTTGAACAAAAATTTCAGTGTTCAGTTTTCGGTTTTCAGTGGCGAGTTCGCAAAAGCGAACTCGCTGCAGCGTGTAGAAAAACAAGTTTTTCTACACGCTGAGGCAGCCGCGTGCGGCTGCCTGTTTTTTTGCTTACTTATTCAAATTACCTGTAAACAGGTATGAACCTTTTAGTGCTTATTTGGTTTTTATTCTTGTTTTCCATCCCCGGTTGCGCCAATCTCTTTCTTTGCATTTCTATGAAGGCTAAGAAGCTGCAGGTGAAATTTTCTACAGCGCAGCGTTTGAAAATTTCTGC
>JAFRLX010000031.1 GCA_017430965.1 Clostridia bacterium
ATTCCCCCCTAAACTGCGAAGCTGCAGAAATTTTCAGACGCTGCGCTGTAGAAAATTTTACCTGCAGCTTCTTAGCCTTCATAGAAATGCAAAGAAAGAGATTTGTGCAACTTGGGATGGGAAACGAGAGGGAAATAATGAAATCATCATGAATTATTATGGTAATCTATTTACAGGTAATTTGAATAAGTAGGCAAAAAAACAGGCAGCCGCACGCGGCTGCCTAAAGTCATGAAGTGTCAATTTTACCGAGCCTTTTTTGGGCTCAGCCTGTAGGCGGCCCTTATAGGGCCTGTGCAAACCACTAGTTTACTAGTGGTACTGATTTGCTAATTCAATTCTGCCGTAAAGGTAATCACCTTGCCATCGGCGCTGTCGGCGCGAATGGAGCCTTTGTGTGCTTCGCAGATACTGCGCGCCACAGAGAGCCCGATACCGAAGCCGCTCTTTTCACTGCGGGCTTTATCTGCCCGATAAAAGCGGTCAAAGAGCTTGTCGAGCTCACCGGTATCTAAGTTGTCACAGGCATTTTCGGCGGTAATGACAATGCCTTTTCTGCTTTTGCGCAGGCAGAAGCGAATGGGGGTTCCCTCGCTTGCATACTTCAGCGCATTGTCTAACAGGATAGAGCAGAGCTGCCGCACGCTGTATTCATCTCCACAGTAGTGAAGGTCGGGGGCAATCTCCGCCTCAATCGAGTGAGCTTGCTCGGCTGCCAGGTCCGCAAAGGAGTTGACCGTTTCCTCCACCGCCGCGCTGACTGCAAAGCTCTGAAAGTGCAGCGGGTTTTCCTCTTCATCGAGCTTGGAAAGGGTGACAAGGGAATTGACCAAATCTTTGAGCTTTTCACACTGCGCTTTGGCTTTGTCAATCCACTTTTGCTTGCCGACCTCCATCTCGAGCACGCTCAGGCTGGTGTTGATGACGGTAATCGGTGTTTTCAGTTCATGGCTGGCATCGGTGATAAACTGTTTTTGCTTTTGGTTGCTCTGCACCACCGGCTCCATTGCTTTTTTGGAAAAGAGCACGATGAGCACGGTAATGAGTGCAATGCACACCGCCGTGGCGGCAAAGGAAGCCCACAGCAGGGTGAGCGCCGAGCTCATTTCCCGTTCATCGTTGACAAAGATTGCCATGTAGCTGCCGTCCTCTTGGGCGGTGATGCGGTATTTGTAGCCGCTTGTGAAGCCGTCTCCCTCACCGTGTTTGAGAGCAATGGTAATGTAATTGGCGGTGTCTGCCTCGGTAACCGCGGCAATTTGCGAAAGGTCGCTGTTGATTTGGTTGCCTTCGGCATCAAAGTGCAGCACAAAGAAGCGCGTCATATACGGTGTTTCCGCATTAAAGCCATTGCCAAAGCGCTTTTCGGGAGGGTCATTTTGTTCGCCCCGGGGCTGTTCTTCCCGCTGTGCCTGGGGCATATGCCCGCCGTTTTCCGCAATCATGGTTAAAGACTCGTTGAGTTTACTGTTTGCAGAAATGAAATTTGCCACATTGACTGCCGCAAACAGCAACATCATCACAGAGGCGACCGCAATCACGGAGATGGTGATAAATTGTTTGCGCAGTTTTTTAATCATCTTTTGCCTCCATCACATAGCCTAAGCCGCGGTTGGCTTGAATGACAACATGAGAGCCGAGCGCTTTGAGCTTTTTGCGCAGGTTGGAAATGTGCACCCACACGACATTGATTTCGGCATCGCTGTCCCAGCCCCACACGCGCTCCATAATGGTATCTGCAGATAGCACGGTTTTGGGGGAGTGCATAAACAGCTCCATCACCTGATACTCTCTGCCGCTCAGGCGCACGCTTTTGCCGTTTGTGCAGCGGAGCATATCGCTGACAGGGCTCAGGGTGATGTCGGAAAACTGCATCACGCTCGGTTTGTATTGCTCGCGCCGCCTGAGAATGGCGCGCACGCGGCTTAACAGCTCATCCGTTTCAAAGGGCTTGGGCAGGTAATCATCCGCCCCGGTGTCAAAGCCGGAAATGCGGTCTGCCTTTTGCGCCTTGGCGGTCAGCATCATAATCGGCGTGTTGTCGCCATCGGCGCGCAGGCGCCGCAGCACCTCCATACCGTCCATTTTGGGCATCATGACATCTAAAATAATCGCATCATAATGGTCCATGCGGGCGTATTCATAGGCAGAGAGCCCATCGTTGACCGTGTCCACGGTGAACTGGTTGCGCTCGAAAAAGACCGTGAGCGCTTCCGCCAAATCCAATCCATCTTCTGCAATTAATAATCTCATAGGTTGAAAAATCCTTTTCATCAGTTGTTTCTATTATACGCGAGTTATGCGGACAATGCAACACTGCGTTTCGTTCACTCAGCGCGCAGTGCTACTATTGCGCAGTGCGCAGCAGTAGCGCTGCGCTACTGCTACAGTGTTTCTTTCATGCCCATGCGGTTACAGGTGATGTTCAGGTTGCCGTTGCGGCAGCGCAGCTCATCGATAAACGCTTTGGGGATTTCTTTGCCTTTGAGCACAATATCATATTGCAGCTCATAAAGCGTGCCCATGTTGGTGGTTTTGACCTTCTCCAGTGTGGCTTTTTTGGTATACTGTGTAAACAAATCATCAAAAATGCCTTCATAATCCAGGTTTTCGGGAATGGTGATTTTGAGCACGCGCTCATTCTCACCGCTTTCGCCGAATTTGAGCAGAGTCAGCACCAGCATAAAGAGGGCGACAATCGCAAAGAACAGCACCGCAAGTGTTACATAGCCCATGCCGGTGGCAAGACCGATTGCCATGGCGAGGAAAATGGTGCCGATTTCTTTTGCAGTGCCCGCTGCCGAGCGAAAGCGCACCAGGGAAAACGCACCTGCGACTGCCACACCGGCACCGATATTGCCGTTGACAAGCATAATCACAACCTGCACAATCGCAGGCAGCACCGCGAGGGTTACGGCGAAGGATTGGGAGCAGTGGCTCTTGTGGCGGTAGACCAATGCGGTCAGGATGCCGAGCACCAGCGAAACCGCCGTGCAGATTAAAAAGGTGGATAGGGTAATCTGAGAACCGATGATGGAAGAAAAACTAAGTAATGTACTAAGCACTGAAACGCATCTCCTTTGCTACTGTAGTATTGTTTTTTAATATGTGTTCGCGGTAGCAGGTACCGTATTTTGAAAATGAGGTGGAAGTGATTTTTAACTCACTGAGTATGTGAGTGAGCCACAGCGGGCAGGTGCCCGGGATTTTGATTTCCATTAAGAGATTGTCGGTGTTGAGAATCGCCTCACCGAAGTCGCCTTCTCTTAAATCCAAATGGTCCAGGCGATAGCGCAGGTTCGTGTCGAAGGTGATGCGCAGGTCGGGGTTTTCAATGCCCTGAAACGCCTGCCGGTCATAGGCGATAAAGACTTTCGGCTTCGTTTGGTAAAACGATTGGAAGTAGGAGAGCTCTTTGCAGATTTGCTCGTTTTCCGTGCCGGTGCGCATGCCTCGCAGCAGCGGCTCCGTTAAGCTTGGGTAGGTAGTGATGCGCCGCTTGTAGACAACGCCTTCATACTTTTTCTTGAGCTCTACAAATACCTTGTTATCATTTGTCGGGACACCGTAGCTGCGGATGCGCAGCTTTTCTTTGTAGACCGGCTTTTCAATCGAAGCGCGGATGAGCCGGTAATTATCGGTATCGTAATACAGATTACAAATGGTATATTGCGGGTGTGCATCCGCCTTGACATAGGGCTGCATTTGAATGGTAAATAATTTATATTGTGTAGGGGTAAGAAAGAATTTCTTTTCATACCGCTTGAAATTGGTCTGAACTTGCGTGCTCATGTCGGCACCTCCTTCTGTTTGGATTGACTATAGTGTAAACGGGCAACCTAAAGAGAAGCTAAAGAAATTTTTTAATTTTCTTTAGCTTCTCTTTAGGTAGGCATTGTACAATGCAGACAAACACAAAGATGCGTCGCGCAGAGTGGCGAAAAGGAAGTTTCGCTTCCTCTCTCGTGCTCCCACCGGCTTGCATTAAAAATGAGTCAATACATAATAAGAGCGCTCAAGCAGGCTTTTGAAAAACCGCTCGGCGCAGTGTGAATCAGGAGGTTATTATGATGAAAAGAATATTTAATAAAAAAAGATTTAAATTAATACCGATTATACTCTCGCTCTTGGTGCTTGTCGGCGCGTTTGCCGCTTGCAGCAAGAAAGAGGAAACACAAACCACACAGGCACAGATCACCACGGCGGTAACGCAGACGGCAGCGCAGACAAAGGATGTGGACATCGATTTAGAGGGTGCAACAAAGGTGACACTCAATGATACAAGCATCCGGGTCGACGGCAGCGGCGCCAAGGCAGAGGGCTCCACACTCATTATCAGCAGCGGCGGCACCTACCTTGTCAGCGGCATGCTCAAAGATGGCAGCATTGTGGTCGATGCCGACGGGGAAGAGGTAAACATTGCGCTCAACGGCGCCGACATCACCTGCTCTTCTTCCAGTGCAATCTATGTCTACGAAGCCAAGGCGGCTCTGCTGTACCTGGTTGAGGGCAGCAGCAACACCCTCTCCGACGGCAGCACCTACACCTACAAAGACAGTTACTCCAACCAAACCGAGGAGGAGCCGAACGCCTGCCTGTATGCGAAGGATGATTTGACCATTGCCGGCAGCGGCGCGCTGAAAGTTACCGGCAACTACAACAACGGGATTGTCAGCAAGGACACACTCTCTATTGAAAGCTGCAGTTTGAGCGTTACTGCCAACAATAACGGTATCAACGGCAAGGACAGCCTGAGCATTCAAAAGGCAACTGTAAGCGTGACGGCAAACGGCGATGCTCTGCGCTCGACCAACGACACGGATAGCGCGTGCGGCAGCATCAGCATTGCTTCCTCCACTGTGAAGATTGATGCCGATGAGGACGGCATTCAGGCACAGACCGACATCAGCATCAGCGGCGGCAAGCTCACACTCGAAACCGGTGATGACGGCATTCACGCCGCAAACAATGTGCAAATCGCTTCCGGCACACTCAGCATTCAGGCGGGTGACGACGGCATCCATGCCGACAACACCATGACCATTGACGGCGGCACTTTCACCATTAGCGCCCGCGAAGGCTTGGAAGGCACGGTAGTGACTATGAATGACGGTACGATGACTATCGATGCTTCGGACGACGGCATCAACGCCGGTCAGAAGGTCAGCGGCGTGACACCGACCGTGACGATTAACGGCGGGAAGCTGACCATCACCATGGCGCAGGGCGACACGGACGGTATCGATTCCAACGGCGATATTATTGTCAACGGCGGCACGGTGGATATTTCGGGACAATCCGGCTTTGATTATGACGGTAAGGGTGAGCTTAACGGCGGCACCGTAACGGTCAACGGCGAAAAGCAAACAGAGCTTGTCAACCAATTTGCCGGCGGCATGGGCGGCGGCCCCGGCGACATGCAAGGCGGTATGGGCGGTCCCGGCGGAATGTAAGAAATTGAACACAAAAGAATCAGTACCACTAGTAAACTAGTGGTTTGCACAGGCCCTATAAGGGCCGCCTACAGGCCGAGCCCCTAAAAGGGGCTACCGAAAACTTAACATCGCATTACTTTTTCAGGCAACCGCTCACGTGCGGCTGCCTGTTTTTTGCCTACTGATTCAAATTACCTTTAAACAGGTATGAACCTTTTAGTGCTTATTTGGTTTTTATTCTTGTTTTCCATCCTCGGTTGCACAAATCTCTTTCTTTGCATTTTTTTGAAAGCTAAGAAGCTGCAGGTAAAATTTTCTACAGCGCAGCGTCTGAAAATTTCTGCAGCTTCGCAGTTTAGGGGGGAATCCAAAGGGGTCACGCCCTATGCACGTCTTCTATGGTCTGGTGCACCAACTGGCCGAAGACAGTGGCGCCGACACGGACAGGGGAAAAACCTAGCTCCCGGAAAAACTTGTACTG
>JAFRLX010000032.1 GCA_017430965.1 Clostridia bacterium
GTATTATTGCCCACAAAGAGAAAGCGGAGAAATTAGCCGAAAAGGGCAAGCGAGAGGCTATTAGGGTTTAAGTCTTTTTGCCCTTTTGCGACTGAACACTAAACACTGAACACTGAACACTCAAATAAGGGTTTGTCTCCGACAAACCCTTATTTGTCTATTCGGAACAAATCCTTACTGTTCTGTGTGCAGGTGGCAATGACTTCTTGTGTCGAAATGCCTTTGATTTCGGCTAACGCTTGCGCTACATACACAATCAGCGAAGAATCGTTGCGCTTGCCGCGCATCGGCACCGGCGCCATATAGGGCGCATCGGTTTCGAGCAAAATGCGCTCAAGCGGTACAACTTCCGCTACCTTCACAATCTTTTTGGCGTTTTTAAAGGTCAGTGCACCGCCGATGCCGATGTACATCCCGTTGTCTAAAATTTCCTTTGCGCTTTCCGCGCTGCCGGAGTAGCAGTGCAGCACTCCCTGCGGCTTGTGTTTGCGCAGCAGAGCATAGGTATCCTCGTGTGCCTCTCTGTCGTGCACAATGACCGGCAAGTTTAATGCTTTTGCCAATTCGATTTGCGCTTCAAAAAACGGCAGCTGCATTTCCCGCGGCACTTCCTTCCAGTAGTAATCCAAGCCGATTTCTCCGATGGCTTTGACCTTGCTGCAGGTTTGCGCCAAGTCTTTGAGTTTGTCTAAATCGCTGAGCGTTAAACCGATTAAATCTTCGGGATGAAAGCCGATAGCGGCATAGATAAACTCAAATGTTTCGGCGAGCGCCAGGGTGCTTTGAATGCTTGCGGGGTTGGTCGCACAGTTCATCACCAGTTCCACACCCTTAGAAGGCAATGAGGATAGGAGTGCGTTCCTATCCTCATCAAATTTTTCATCATCATAATGGGCGTGGGTATCAAAAATACCGCTCATTTACCGCACCTTTGCGCCTGCCGGCACACCTTCCAAAAAGAGGACTTTGACATCGTTTTCACCGGCATCGGCAGCTAAAATCATACCGTTGCTCTCCACACCGCACAGGGTGGCGGGTTTCAGGTTGGCAACCACGACCACGGTTTTGCCGATTAAATCCTCCGGCTTGTACCAGGGGGCAATGCCGGAAGCAACGGTGCGCGGAGTATCGCTGCCGTCATCCAAGGTCAGCTTTAAGAGCTTCTTTGCCTTTTTAATCGGCTCGCATGCCGTGATTTTGGCGGCTCTGAGCTCTACCTTGGCAAAGTCTTCAATCGTGATTTGAGCCAAGCCTTCAACCTGGGGCTTTTTCGCCGGTTTTTTGGCTTCCATCAATGCATCTATCTCTTCCTGCTTTTGTTTGACATCAATGCGGGAGAACAGGGGAGATGCTTCGCCTGTAAAGCTTCCTGCTTTTACAGCGCCAAAATGTTCCAAAGAGTCATAGTCTTTGATATCGGTACCGATTTGAGCGAAGATTTTTTCGCCGGTTTCGGGCATGAAGGGCTGCAGGAGAATGCCGATAAAGCGGATGCTCTCCAAGAGGTTGTAGAGCACGGTTCCCAAGCGCTCTTTTTGGCTTTCATCCTTTGCCAATGCCCACGGCATGGTTTCATCAATGTATTTATTGGAGCGTTTGGCAAGGTTCATCACTGCCTCGGCTGCATCCGCAATCTTAAAGGCGGCAAACGCCTGCTCGACTTTTTTCACCGTTTCGAGTGCACAGGCTTTGAGCTCTTCATCGACTGCCTCCGGCGCGGTCGGCGCCATGATTTGACCGCCAAAGTACTTTTTGCTCATGGCAACCGTGCGGTTGACCAGGTTGCCGAGGGTATTCGCCAAGTCGGAATTAAAGCGCTCAATCATTGTTGAGTAGCTGATAGAGCCATCGTTGGCGTGGGGCATCTCGCTGAGCAGGTAGTAGCGCACAGCATCCACGCCGAAGAGCTTTACCAGTTCATCCGCATAAATCACATTGCCCTTGGATTTGCTCATTTTGTCCTCACCGAACAGCAGCCACGGGTGGCCGTAAACCTGCTTGGGAAGCGGCTCGCCGAGCGCCATGAGCATAATCGGCCAATAGATGGTGTGGAAGCGCACAATATCCTTGCCGATAATGTGAGCATCTGCCGGCCAATACTTTTTGTATTGTTCGCTTGAACCGTCCGGGTCATAGCCGATGGCGGTGATGTAGTTGGAAAGGGCATCAATCCACACGTAAATGACATGGTTTTCATCAAAGGTGACGGGAATGCCCCACTTAAACGAGGTTCTCGAAACGCACAAGTCCTCTAAACCGGGTTTAATAAAGTTGTTGAGCATTTCCTTTTTGCGCGCTTCCGGGTAAATGAATTGGTCGTTTTTCTCGATAAATTCCTCCAACTGCTTTTGGTACTTGGAAAGGCGCAGGAAATAAGCCTCCTCTTTGGCGGGCTTAACTTCTCTGCCGCAGTCGGGGCACTTGCCGTCAACCAACTGAGATTGGGTCCAAAAGCTCTCGCAGGGAGTGCAGTATAAGCCTTCATACTCGCTCTTGTATATATCGCCCTGTTCGTAAAGCTTTTTGAAGATTTTTTGAACCACCTTTTCGTGGTCGGTATCGGTGGTGCGGATAAATTTATTATAGGTGGTGTTGAGCAAATCGCAGATTTCTCTGATTTCGCCCGCCACTTTATCGACATGTTCCTTGGGAGTGATGCCTTCTGCAGCAGCGATTTCTTCGATTTTCTGCCCGTGCTCATCCGTGCCTGTTAAAAAGAAAACATCGAAGCCCTGCATTCGCTTATACCTCGCAATGGCATCGGTCAAAACGATTTCGTAGCTGTTGCCGATGTGCGGTTTGCGCGAAGTATACGCAATCGCAGTGGTAATGTAGTACTTGCCTTTGTTCATCATGTTTTCTCCTTTCATTTTTATAATTACAAATTTATATTATACTGGATTTTTAAAAGAAATGCAAGACAAATAAGGCTTTGCGCGCTCTTTGAGCGCGCAAAGCCTTA
>JAFRLX010000033.1 GCA_017430965.1 Clostridia bacterium
ATAAAGAATGATTTAATACAATTAAAAAATAAAAAGATTTTATAAGAACGATAAATAGTCGCGTGGTTTCAGCCACTTTTTCGACAGTCTGAAACGGCTGCGAGATTTCTCGCAGCCGTTTTCTTTATGATAAGTATTCTTGAATAAGTTGTATCAACGCTGTATTCTCTTGAAAATGCTCTGTCCCGACGCTTTCAAAAATTGCCGTTGCTTTGGCATAATCGGTAGCAGGCGTCACCACGCTTGCAGCACTGCGCTCATAGCCGCCGTACAGCACCCAGTTGGAGTCCGTACAGCCCTTGTAGGTCCACATCGCCCAGCTCATCTCGTGCTTTTCAAAAAATGAAAGACCGTAGCGCCAGCAGTCCGGATTCTCAAAAAAAGTGAACTCGCCGATAAATACAGGCACCCGGTAACTTAAAGTATTATACCAAAACTCCATATTTGCCTTATAGCGGAAAAAGGATTTCATGGAGCTTAAATCATCGGAATTTTCCCAATTATAGTAGTGGTACTCATAGGCGATGTTGTCCCAGCCGTAGTTTTTGGGATTGGGCATCCGGTCAACATCCCAACAGGATTCCAAAAACAGCAGGTGGTTTTCATCCACCGCGCGGATGGCGCGGTAAAGTGCATCGTAATACTCCCACTGGGCTTGCCCCGTGAGCCCGTCGGGCTTACCCTCCGGCTCATTTAAGAGGTCATACCCTGCGACCCACTTGTTGTCTTTAAAGTGGGTGGCAATGGTGGTCCAAAGTTTCTTTGTCAACTGTTCATTGGTTTCATTCCCGAATAAGTTCCCGCCGGTTGTGGTGTCGCCCGAATGGTGTCTGCCGTTTTGCGAACCGTAAGCACCGTGCAAATCCAAGATTACAAAGAGGCGGTTCTTGGCGCAATTTTCCACAAACCAATCCAGCCGTGCAAAGGCATGTGCATTCCACTTGCCGTTCTGATCGGTCAAGTCCTTCCAGCCGAAGGGCAAGCGCACCAAATTGAACCCGATAGCGGCAATGTTGGCAAAATCCTGCTCTGTCCACCAGTTGTCGCGGTAAGTGTCAAACAAAACCTGCGTTTTTTGTGAGCCGTATGCTTTTGTCAGCGCCGCTTCGAGCTCGTATTGCCCGTTTTCACCGCCGAGATCCTCCGTTAAAGAGGTTGGGGTGAGCCAATCCTCTGTCAGCAGCCATCCGCCGGCATTCACACCTTTGAGCACTACGGTTTTGCCATCCAATTCCAAGTGTTTGCCCTTGGCGTGAATAAATCCCTGCGGCTGCGCGCTCTTTACATCAAACATCTCTTTTGGGGCAGAGCACCCGCCGAGCAACAACGAAAGCAGTAACACGGGAACCATCAGCCCCGCTATGTATTTGCTTGTGCACTTCATCTAAGCTCTCCTCCTTTTTCTAATCTAATGATAGTCAAAATCTCGGCTGCTGTCAAGCCGACTGCCCCGCATTTGTTTATTGACAAATTTTGACAATATGCTATAATAAATTATCATATTATTTAAGAGGTATTACAATGAAATCAACAGGAATTGTCAGACCGCTTGATTCCGTGGGCAGAATTGTGCTGCCGATGGAAATCAGAAAAAAACTCGGCATCACCGAAAAAAACGATGCGCTGGAAATCTACACCGAGGGCGATAAAATCATTTTAAAAAAATATGCGCCCAACTGTGTTTTTTGCGGCAGCAGTAAGGATATTCTGCAATTTAAAGGTAAAAATATTTGCAGAAAATGTAAAGATGAAATGGAGTCGGTATAATTATGGACTTTAACCTGTATATGCCGGTAAGAGTCATCACCGGTAAAAACTGTGTATCGGAAAACAGCAGCAGGCTCGCCTCTCTCGGCACTTGCTGCCTGCTGATAACGGGAAAACACGGTGCAAAGGACTGCGGCGCTTTGGCAGATGTTACCGCAGCACTCGAGCGCGAGAATATCCGCTATGAGATTTTTGATGAAATTGCACCTAACCCCCTGCTCTCCGCATGCTACAGAGCGGGCAAGGCAGCAAAAAACTGTGGCGCCGCATTTATCGTTGCCATTGGCGGCGGTTCGGTGCTCGATGCTGCAAAGGCAGCGGCAATTTACGCGACCAACGATTTTTTCGACATGGAAGAAATCTACCAAAACAGCTATCCCGCCGCGCCGCTTCCGCTGGTGCTGGTAGGCACAACGGCAGGTACCGGCAGTGAAGTGAGCAAAGTCGCTGTCATCACCAACGATGCCACCATGCAAAAGCAGAGCATCAACAACGATGCCTGCTATGCCGCCATTGCCTTCGGCGACCCGAAATATACATACAACACACCGCGCGCCATCACCGTTTCCACCGCTTTAGATGCTTTTGCCCATGCGATTGAAGGTTGGTTTTCCAAAAAGCGCACCACAGTGGCAGAACTGTTTGCGGTCAAGTGTATGCGCGATATTTTTGAGGTTCTCAAGCATTTGGCAGCAGGCGAAGAATTGAGTGAAGCGCTGCGCGACCAAATGTACTACTGCTCTTTGTATGCCGGCATGGTACTCAGCATAGGCACGCTTTACCCGCACTTAATGGGCTACACATTGACCGACCACCGCGGTGTCCCGCACGGGCAGGCATGCGCCGTGTTTGACATGCACTTAATTGAGTGGAGCGAGCGCTACGCACCCGAACAGGCGCAGGCGTTTTTCCGCTTAGTCGGCTCCGATGCCAAAGAAGTGCTGGCAGTCATGGATGCCCTCATTGACATTCCCGAGGAAGTCTGCTTCACGCGCGAAGAAATCGAACGCTACACAAAGAACTGGACAGATGACAACCCGAAGTTCACTTCGGTTTACGGTAAATTCACCCGCAAGAGCGCCTTAAAGCTATTTTGCTCCCTGTTCGAGGAATAGGCGTTTATTATAGGAGAGACTATGTTTGTAGATATTGCAAAAATCAGTATACAGGCCGGTAACGGCGGCAATGGCGCCGTGGCTTTTCACCGCGAAAAGTACGTTGCCTCCGGTGGACCGGATGGCGGCGACGGCGGCAAAGGCGGCGACATCATCTTTGTCATTGATGATAACCTTTCCACACTTGCCGATTTCCGCTATAAAAGGAAATACAAAGCCGAAAACGGTGCCAACGGTTCCGGCAACCGCCGCACCGGAAAAAGCGCACCGAATCTGGTAATTAAAGTGCCGCGCGGCACCATTATTCGAGAAGTCAATTCCGGCAAAATTCTCAGCGACATGAGCAGCGATGAACCCTTTATTGCCGCAAAGGGCGGCAGAGGCGGCTGGGGCAACCAGCATTTTGCGACCTCCACGCGCCAAACTCCGCGCTTTGCCAAGGATGGTAAGCCCGGAGAGCACTGGGATATTTCTCTCGAGCTCAAGCTCCTTGCCGATGTCGGCTTGCTCGGCTTTCCGAGCGTGGGCAAAAGCTCCCTTATCTCCGTTGTCAGTGAAGCAAAGCCGAAAATCGGCAATTACCACTTCACTACCCTGAAGCCGAATCTCGGCGTGGTGCGTGTGGCGGATGAAGTCAGCTTTGTTATGGCGGATATTCCCGGTCTGATTGAAGGCGCGGGAGACGGTTTGGGTTTAGGTCACGAGTTTTTGCGCCATGTGGAGCGCTGCCGCCTGCTCATTCACATTGTCGATGTGGCAGGCAGCGAGGGCAGAGACCCGATTGAAGATTTCAATACCATTAATGAAGAATTGGTCAAATTCAATCCGCAGCTTGCCGAGCGCCCGCAGATTGTTGCCGGCAACAAAATTGACTTGGCGAGCGATGAACAGTTAGAGCGCTTCCGCCGCTTTATTGAAGAAGAAAAGCACTTGCCCTACTTTGAAATCTGCGCACCGATTTTAATGGGCACCAAAGAGCTGATTCAATTCACCGCAGAGAGCCTTTCCAAACTGCCGCCGATTAAGCGCTATGAAGCGGAGATTATCACCACCGAGGAACTGTTGGAAAAAGATACCCAATCCTTTACCATCACTACCGCCGGCGACACTTTCTATGTGGATGCCCCCTTCTTAATCAAGGTGCTCAATCGAGTGGATATGGATGACTATGAAAGCCTGCAGTACTTTCAAAGCGTGCTGATTAAAAGCGGCATTATTGATGCTCTGCGCGAAAAAGGTGTCAACGAAGGTGACACGGTCAACATTTATGATTTCGAGTTTGAATTTGTCAACTAACTAACAATTTTTTCTTTATTTTTACGCTTATGATATTTGAAGAATACACCGCAAATCCCGGGCAGCTCAGCCCGATCACCCTCGCCTTTATCGGCGATGCCGTTTACAGCTTAATCATTCGCGAAGAGCTGATTCTCTCCTGCGACCAACCGGCTGACCGCTTACATAAACTCAGTGCACAGAGGGTGAGTGCCCCGGCGCAGTGCCAGGCGATTCATTCCATCATGGAGCTGCTTAGCGAGGAAGAGCTTGCCGTGTTTAAGCGCGGCAGAAATGCCGCCACCAAGCACACACCCAAAAATGCAAGCGGCAGGGATTACCACTATGCAACCGGGTTCGAAGCGCTTATCGGCTACCTCTATTTGCAGCGCCGCTATGAGAGAATTAAGGAGCTGTATTCCCGCATATGCCGACAAAACGAGGAAAAACCATTGTCTTAGATACCTGTTCAATCCTTGCAGGCGCGGCGCTGTATGCCGCTGCCGTCTGCATTTTTATTCAACCCAACGGCTTATTCATCGGCGGCTTTTCCGGCCTTGCGCTGATTCTCAACCGCCTGTTCGGACTGCCGCTGGGCGCAACCGTTTTTGCGCTCAATATTCCGCTGTTTTTTATCGGCTTTAAAAAATTAGGGCGCAACTTTATCATAAAAACCACTGCTGCTACGGCAGCAGCTTCCCTGTTTATGGAACTGTGCAGCGCCTATGTGCCGCCTTTTTACTGTGAAAAGCTGTTGGCGTGCATCGCAGGCGGCATTCTTTCCGGTGCAGGGCTTGCGCTTGTGTTTTTGCGCGGTGCCTCCACAGGCGGTTCCGACATTATCGGCAAACTGATTAACGCCAAGCACCCTCACCTCCCGCTGGGCAGGCTGCTGATGTTCTTTGATATCAGTGTAATCGGGCTGTCGGCGCTGCTGTTTCACACCCTGCAGGATGCACTGTATTCCACCGTGATGATTGGCATGAGCGCTGCGGCACTGGATTATTTACTCTACGGTGCCAAAAGCGGCAAAATGCTGCTGATTATCACCAAACGCGGGGAGGCGCTCAGCCGCCAAATCAACCGCTACGGTCACCGCGGTGCCACCCTCGTGCCCGCTATCGGTGCCTACACCTTAGAGCGGCGCTGTATGCTGGTCGTAGCAGTCCGCGCAAATGAAATCGGAACCATTGAAACCATTATATATAAAAACGACCCCCATGCCTTTACCACACTTTTGGATGCCAGAGATATCAAAGGCTTGGGTTTCCCGAAGCGAGACGGGTAACGATTGATTTTAGAATGAGTAAAGAATTATTTTTGGAAAATATGAAACTCCTGTTAGGGGCGGAAGAATATAAGCGCTTTGCCGCAAGCTTGCAGGAACCGGCATTTCGGGGCATTTATGTCAACACCCTCAAATGCACGGTGGAAAAACTGCAGCAGCTGTTTCCTTACCCCCTCCGGCAAACCCCTTTCTCCGAAAAAGGGTTTTACATTGCGCCTGATGTACAGCACTTGGGCAACCACCCGCTTCACCACGCGGGCGCTTTTTATGTTCAGGAGCCGAGCGCAATGAGCGCTGCAGCAGTTTTGGATGTGCAGCCGGGCGACAGAGTGCTCGACTTGTGCGCCGCCCCAGGCGGTAAAACCACGGCACTTGCCGGGGTCCTTGCCGGAACAGGACTTTTGTGGAGCAACGAATATGTAAAGCAAAGAGCTTTTACACTTCTTTCCAACTGCGAAAGAATCGGTGTGCGCAATGCGGTTGTGTCGAATGCCGATACGCGCCTTCTTGCCGAGAAGCTACCCGCCTTTTTTAACAAAATTCTTGTGGATGCTCCCTGCTCCGGCGAAGGCATGCTGCGCCGTGAAAAGGCAGAGTATGAAAAGTGGAGCGAAGAAAACATTGCAATTTGTGCCGCAAGGCAAAAAAACATTCTTGAAAACGCCGCAGTCCTGCTGTGCCCCGGCGGAGAAATGGTCTACTCTACCTGCACCTTCAATCAAGAGGAAAATGAAGAGGTTGTGGCTGCTTTCTTAGAAAAACACCCTGAGTTTTCTCTCGTGCATATCGCCGCGCATTTCGGCAGTGCAGGCTTTGGCATGCCGCAGGCAAGGCGCATCTTTCCCAAGGATGGCGGCGAAGGCCATTTTGTGGCAAAGCTCAAAAAAAGCGGCAGTTCCGATTTTGTAAACCCAAAAAGCTTTACAGCTGCACCTGCCCCTTCCGCTTTCCATGAATTTTACCGTGAACAGTTTTTAGAAAAACCTTACGGCAACCCTTGCCAAATTCGCGATAAAACTTATCTGCTGCCGCCGGAGATGCCGGCTCTCACAGGGATTCCCCTTCTCAGAGCAGGTGTGCTTGCCGGGGAAATGAAAGGTGCACGCTTTGTGCCGGCGCATGCGCTTTATGCGGCGGCGCAGGCAAACGACTGCGCTAACCGCCTCAACCTGACACTTGATGATGCACGCACCGCAGCGTTTTTGCACGGAGAGGAAATCGACATCGGCGACAGTACCGCGCAAAAAGGCTTTTGCGCTGTCAGCGTTGAAAACATTCCGCTCGGTTTCGGCAAAGTCACCGGCAGCAAACTAAAAAATCATTACCCGAAAGGGTTGAGAAACTTATCATAATATGGTAGAATATTATTTAATACAGGAAAAGCGCAAAATTTAAAGTAAGCAAATGAAAACGGAACGGGAGCAGTATCCCGCCGTTGAATTCCGCATTCCGAATTTTAACGAAAAGAGGTTACATACTATGTCAGGCCATAATAAATGGAGTACAATTAAAAGAAAAAAAGGTGCTAACGATGCCGCGAGAGGCAAGATTTTTACCAAATTCGGCAGAGAATTGACCGTAGCGGTAAAAATGGGCGGACCTGACCCTGCCGCCAATTCCAAGCTGAAGGATGTCATTGCCAAAGCAAAGGCGGCAAATGTGCCTAACGATAACATTCAGCGCATTATCAAAAAAGCTTCCGGTGAAGGCAGTGAAAATAACTACGAAGAAATCATGTATGAGGGCTATGGCCCTGCAGGCATTGCCGTGATTGTAGAAACACTGACCGACAACCGCAACCGCACTGCCGGTGAAGTGCGCCATTCCTTTGACAAATTCGGCGGCAACATGGGCACCAGCGGCTGTGTAGGCTTTATGTTTGACCGCTTCGGTGTGATTGTGATTGAGGATGAAGACCAAGAGCTCGATGAGGAGCAGGTCATGGAAGATGCACTCGAAGCCGGTGCTGCAGATTTTAACAGCGAAGAAACCGGCATCTTTGAAATCCGCACCGAGCCGAACGATTTAGGTGCTGTGCGCGATGCGCTGGAAGCCAAGGGCTATGCATTCGCTGTTGCGGAAGTGCAATACATCCCTCAAACATACACCAAGCTCGAAAACGAGGATGACAGAATTAAAATGCAAAAAATGCTGGATATGTTTGAGGATAATGATGATGTACAAAATGTGTGGCACAATTGGGAAGAAGAGTAATGGAAGCTGAAAAGGCTGTCTCAACGAAAGGTGTTGAGACAGCCTTTTTTTAATTAAAATTTCGCATTTAAAATGCGCGCGGAGCGCGCCACCTTTAATTCCGCACTCCGCATTGTAGGGGCGGATATCATCCGCCCGCTCATAGCGCGTCAGCGACAATCGGGGACCCCGAAAAGTATTGCGCAACAATACTTTTTGGGGAGAGGATAAACAAACGGAGCAACACTTAAAGGATTTGCTTGCAAATTCTTTCTGTTGCGCAGTTTATTTGGACGCGCGGAACGGGTGCGGGTGTCCCGCCGTTAACTCCGCTCTCCACTCTCCACCCTCCTAACTCTTAGAAGTCATCTCGACCGAAGCGGAGAGATCTTTAATATGCCGCGCGCCACTGAACGCTGAAAACCGAACACTAAACACTGTTCGCGCAGCGAACCTGCGCCTTCCTACATACAAAAAGGAACACCCCGCAGGATGCCCTTTTTGTGTGTGAGAGTATTTATGAGAACCTCTTGCGAGGTAATCACCGCTAAAAGCATTATGCAATTTCTTCCTGCCACTCGCTGCAGCCGGTCTGTTGTTTCTCGCCGCAAATCACTTTAAGACCGGGGCGGGAATCCAAGCCGAGTTCAAGCATTTCCAGCTCTCTTTGCATTTGCTGCCTTTGGTAGCGCGCCTCGCGCATTTTAAGCTTAATGTGCTCCTGTCGCTGTTTCTTGGCAAGCGAACGCGAAAAGAGCTTTCTCAATGCCCTTCTCTCCGCCAAAGCGATTTTTTCTTCAAACACAAAGCCGACAACCACGGCAACCACCAATAAAGCTTCTATTACAAATCGTACTGTCATTTCATTACCTCCCCGAACAAAAGCGAACATTTGTTCATCAACTGAGACTATTATAGCACAAAAAAACACTTTGTCAATACATTTGTTCGATATTTTTTCGATTTTAGGTACTTAAAAGCGAACTTTAGGTATATATTTCCTGTTTTCCATTCGTTTTTTGTTCGGAAATTGAATGTTTTGTGCCCTTGCGACAAGCTTCGCTATTGAAAGCTGTTATAGAATATGGTATGATAAAATATATATTAAAAAAGGAGCTTATTATGAATCAATCTTCTCCCGTTATCGGTTACATTTTATTAGGCTTAGTTTCCATTGCTCTCGGCTTCCTGCCGGTATTTATTGCAATGTACAAAAAGAACAGCAACGCTTCGCAGCTTTACAAGGCGACCCCCATTGTCGTTTTAGGCTTGGGTGCGGTCGGTTTGGCGCTGAGCCTGCTGTTCCAAAACATCGGCGTAGCCCGCGAGGTTTGGGCGCTGATTATTCTCATTGTTGTAGAAGTGATACGCCTCGCCGCATGGCTCTACCTGGTCATTATGGCAGTGAAAGATAAAGACTTACCGATATTTTAAAAGCAAGCTGAAAAAAATATCCACCCGCCGGGGCTTTCCCTGCGGGTGGATATTTTTTTATTTAAATGGATTTGAGCAACAGCGGAATTTTGCTGACCAATGTCGGGATGCCTGCAATAATTTTGCCGGCGCCCTCTACCGAGGATTCCTCATCATTGAGCAGCTTCAACAGTCCGTTGAGCATTTGCGGAGTAAAAGCACCCATACTCATTGCCACGAAATTGCGCAGCGGAATCTGCGTTGCCATGGCGGCAATCATTGCCGCATCACCGTTGGCATCCGAACCGGCAAATGTGCCGACCGCTTTGTTAATCAGCTTGCAGATTCTGCCGCCCCACTTGGTATCCCTGGCATCATCCAAGCAGCAGTATTTATCAATGCGCTTGTTCTTGGAGCGCGTGGGTGAGGGCAGCTTTTTGCCGTAAAGCACTTCAAAGTCTTCTCTTGTGATGGCGCTCACATCATCATAGTAATGCGGTGCGGTTTCGGAGTAATTCGGAATTGCGACTTCTTCCGCTTTGACCTTAAGCTTTGCCTTGAGCTTAATATCGCGGCTGGAAGCGCCGACCAGGATTTCAAAATCGCCGCTCTCCACACACCAATCGTGGGTTTTCACATTGTAGAAAGCAAAGGCGCGCTTATCCAGCGTAATGCTCACTGTCTGCTGTTCGCCCGGCTCCAGGAACACTTTTGTAAAGGCTTTCAGTTCCTTTTCGGGGCGGAAAATAGTGGATTCTTTATCTGCCACATACACCTGTGCAATTTCCGCACCTGCCACTTCGCCCACATTTTTGATTTTGAAGGTTAAGGTGACTTCATCATTCTCTTTAATCGAAGTGGAAGAAAGCTTTGCGGCAGTGTACTTAAACTTGGTGTAGGAAAGCCCGTGACCAAACGGGAAAAGCACATTTTTGCCGAGCTTGTCATAGTAGCGATAGCCGACATAGATGCTCTCTCTGTGTTCGGCAGTTTGCGCTTTAGAAGGATAGTTGCCGTAGGTCGGGTTGTCCTTATAATCTTTAATGTAAGTTTCGGTTGTTTTGCCGGAGGGATTGACCTTACCGGTTAAAATATTGGCAACGGCAATACCGCCTGCCTGACCGCCTAAACCGGAGTTCAAAATAGCTTTTACTTTGCTGTGCCACGGCATTTTAATCACGGAACCGCCGGCAAGCACTACCGCCACATTCGGATTGCACTTGCAGATTTCGGCAATTAGCCTGTTTTGGCATGCGGGCATATTGATGTTCTTTCTGTCATAGCCCTCCCCTTCAAAAGGCTCGGTTAAGCCGGCAAAGACCAAAACCACATCTGCTTCCTGCGCCACATTCAGCGCTTCACAGAACAGTGCTGTATCTAACCTGTCGGTCTGCTTGGAATAGCCCTTGGCATAGGTCACATCAACACCGAGTGCCCTTAAATTATCCAAAGCATTGTCGAGCTTTGTGGGGTTAATCACAGAGGAACCTGCGCCCTGGTAGCGCGGTTTTTCCGCCATTTCACCAATCACAGCCACCTTCTGCCCCGCTTTGAGCGGCAGGAGGTTATCCTCATTCTTGAGCAGCTGCATGGAGCCTTCGGCAATTCTTGCCGCGATGGCATGGTGCTCCTCAACATCATAAGTGAAATCCTTCTCCAAAGCGGGCTTTGCTCTAAGAATCATATCCACCAGAGCATCGACTCTCTCATCAAGAATTTCTTCCTCTAACTTACCGCTTTGCACAGCTTTGATAATCAGCTTATCATTCATATCGCCGCTGGTGGGCATTTCCAAATCGGTACCCGCCTTTAAACCGGGAATGCGGTCAACACTTGCGCCCCAGTCGGTCACAAAAATGCCTTTGAATCCCCACTCTTTTCTTGCGACTTTATCTATCAACCATTTGCTTTGAGAAGCATAAACACCGTTGACTCTGTTATAGGCGTTCATGATAGTCCACGGTTGTGACTCCTTCACGGCAATCTCAAAAGCAGGCAGGTAGATTTCGCGCAGTGCGCGCTCATCCACCACTTCATCTATGGTCATTCTGTATGCCTCTTGGCTGTTCGCGGCAAAGTGCTTTAAGGAAGTACCGACACCCTTTGATTGGATACCGCGAATCACGGCAGCCGCGCATTTACCTGCCACATACGGGTCCTCGGAGAAATACTCAAAGTTTCTGCCGCAGGTGGGAGAACGCTTAATATTTACGCCGGGTCCTAAAATAACGGACACCTTTTCCTGCAAGCATTCTTCGCCCATTGCTGCGCCTTCTTGTTCCAGCAGCGCGAGGTCCCAGGAACAGCCGGAAAGCGATGCCGGCGGAAAACAGGTTGCCGGAAAAGAACCGCCTAAGCCCACTGTTTTGTTGTCCGGGTCCTGCTTGCGCAGCCCGTGAGGTCCATCGGTCACTTGAATTTCGGGAAGCCCTAATTCTTCAAAGCCTTCCAAATGCCAATAGTCTTTTCCCGAAACAATTTTTGCTTTTTGTTCCAAGCTCATTTTTGAAACAATATCTGCATGCTTCATTCCATTTTCCTCCGCATAAAATAGTTTTAAAATATATTCACTTTTATTATAAAAGAATCACCAAACTTTTTCAATACTCAATTTTAAAGCCGATTGGCAAATTGGCAAATTAGCCGTTAAGAACCCGACCAACTAACCAAATCAAAGATTTGGAGTTGGTGCCCGGAACCTTGGCGTTCGCAATCAATGATTGCTCGGCTAATGCGAAAGGTTGTGCCGCAGTGCGGCACATTTTAATGCTAAATACTAAATGAAATTAGAATGTAGAATTTGTGCGATGTGGGCATCGCACCCTACCGGAAAGCGGAAACTTCGCACATTTTTGTAGGGAACGATGCCTACATCGTTCCGCCATAGAGCGCTTCCCTCACAGTTGTCTCTCTACCGAGGGTGACTGCCTGCCGTGCAGGGAGTCACCCCTGAAAGGGGCGACAAGAAGCGGTTAAGATGGAAGCGCTTGATTTACACCCTGCGTTTTGTTTGCTATCGCAAACCCACAAATAAATAGAGCGCAGCGACAATCGGGGTCCCCGAAAAGTATTGCACAGCAAACTTTTTGGGGAGAGGACAAACAAACGAAGCAATCTACAAAGGTTCTGCTTGCAAACCTTTGTCACTTGCGCAGTTTGTTTGGACGAGAGTAAGGGTGTCCCTTCCACAACTTGTGCGTAGCACAAACATCATTTGCGCTTTGCGCAAACATCATTGCGCAGCAACATCACTCGCGCACCGCGTGAACATCATTTCGCGGTGAAGTTTCCTTCACCGCGAAACGAAAGGCTCTGCGCCGCAGCGCAGAGCCTAGTGAATTGTGAATTTTTTAAAGTTTTTGCCGGTAGCTTCAACTCACTAACAGTTGAAGTAGCTGCTTGCCTGCACGCTGTAAAGGTACATCGCTTTTGCAAGGTTGACAAAGTCTGTGTTGTTGGAACCGGAGACGATGGCTTTTGCAATGTTGGTAGCAGCGAAGGTGATGTTGCCTCGGTTGGTCTTAACCGTGATGCGGTTGTCAATGTTACCGGAAGCAATGCCTTTAATGTTGATGCAAGCCTTGCCGGACTTGGAAACCTTATTCGCCTTAATGAGGTTCGTACCCTTTGTGGAATCCACAGAGATACTATTGATTTTCAGGTAACCATCGAAGAAGATGTTCGCCTCTAAACCGGAAACGATGGTGAAGGAATAGCCGCTATTCACAAAACCAACGTCTACCTGCGGAACATCCATGCTTTGCGCACTCACGCCTGTCACATCGTTGTAGTAACCTGCTGCGCTTGCTTCATAACCGAAGTAAAGCTGAGACGCTCTGCAGTAGTCGGCGAGCGACTTGCACAGTTTGGCATAGTCACCGTATTCTTCCGGATTGGTCTCGGCAAGAGTAATCACCTGTTCGCACTTTGTCTTTACATTGGTCACTGTGGTGTAAATCGGAACCTCTGCATCGGCAGATTGATACAGCTCAATCGTGATATCTTCCGCATATTGCGCCGGAGCTGCCCTAAAGGAGAACCTGTAGGTGCCGTTCCACGGGTCGTTTTGCTTGATGTACTTGGTCGCTTCGCTCACCGGAACGATGACATCTTCATAATCAACCGCCTTGCGGGCATCCGCATTTTGGTTGTAGTTGAGCTTGACATACGCATCGGCTGCGCAGTTGTAAGAGTCAATGTCAAGGTAGGCATTCAAAGCAATCGCATCATCCAGCGTTAAGGAAGAACCGTTGTTGTGCTTTGCGGGTGCGAGGAAAGTATAGTCGATATCGTTGTCGATATCCAGCACTTGACCATCTTGCTTTTCAACATACTTTTGTTGTACAGGGTCATACTCTGTCTCATAGAGGCGAAGCGTAACATTCAGCTCGATATCCTTCGCGGCAAGCGTGTTGGCGATAGCGCCGCACTTGAAGTCGTGCACCAAGGTGCAGATGTCTTCATAAGTGAACATCTTTTCTTCACCCAACATGGTCTTGAGAAGTCTAACCTCCGTGTTACCTGCGATGTCGGTGTCCGGCGTCAAAGCTTTCCAATACTTTTCGCTGTAGTGGTCGGATTGCCCGGCGATGGTAATAGAGCCTGCCGGAACAGCCCGGTCTGCAGTGAGAACATAGTCGGCGGACCAATACCTGTAAGCGCTCTGCTGCACGGAAGAAGCATCATCCTGCGCAGTGAACTTGTAGCCGACATCCAAAATCTTAGCCTGACCTTCATCGGTAGTGATGTTCCGGTCTGTGCCGGTTAACGGCGTAATTTCAACAGTGGGAGCGGCATTGGCAGGAATGAGCCTGCCGTCATTGCCCATCACATACGCCGAGTGGTCATAGGGAATGGTTGTATCCGGAGAACCTTGCGCCAGGAAAGTGCCGCCGGTAATGGTGATAAAATCGTCGTCTGCCTCGCCTTCAACATTTGCCGCCGGGGCAAACTCGGAAATGAAGGTGCCGCCGGAGGCTTTCGCGCCCGCCGGGGTTTCCTCCGGTCGCACTACCGCCAGCGCGACAGGCGCATCCTCGGAAATGAAGGTGCCGCCGGAAATGGAAACCTTCATGTTCTCCGCGCCGGGGTAATTGGGACACTTAGCCACCACCAATGCCGCCGAAGGGATAAACGGATTGCCGTAATCTTCAAGAGTATCGAACTGCAAAGAAAGATCCCCCTTGGAGACAAAGGTACCGCCCGTGATATTGGTTTGCCCGCTGCAAATGAACACAGCCGGAGCGGGAAGCACGGGGTCTAAGCACCCGGAGCCGTAAAAGTAACCGCCGTTGATGTTAAGTGTATCGTCCCCACCCGCTAAAAGCGCAGGGCTCATAATCTCGGCTTGTCCGTCCATTGTATCTCCAATAATATTATGATCCCGCATAGAACCGATGATTTGCCCGCCGTTTATGGTAATGGTACTGCCGGACTTAGTCTTATCTGTCACAATACCACAATATTCGGAAATAACTACACCGCCGTTAACTGTTAAATCGGAATTGTTACTGTAAGACTTAACACCTTCAAGCATACCTGTTACAACGCCGTTGTTGATGGTGGTGCTGCTGCCTTCTCCATCAGTGCCGATACCGAGTCCCGAACCGCTGATAACGCCGCCTTCAATAATGACAT
This sequence comes from Clostridia bacterium, assembly GCA_017430965.1. GTDB lineage: Bacteria > Bacillota > Clostridia > Oscillospirales > Acutalibacteraceae > RUG714. Next base: position 14,689 of record JAFRLX010000033.1, read on the forward strand.
TGCTGCAGTTATAAATCCCGAAAGCGTTATAATTGTAAAAACCGCCTTTCGGATAATTTTCATAAGCGCCGGTTTCGGGGTCGCGCCAGGTCTGTTTGTCTTCCATGGAAGAATCCTTAATAATGAGGGTAACAGGGCCGTCTTTTGGGTCAACATAAATGCCGCAAGCGGCATCAATCCAAGTATTGCCGGATTCAATATAAGAGTAAATGTGATGACCGTTTAAATCCAGCGTGATGGTAGAAAAATATTCGTTGCTGCGCACGCGTATCTGTCCCTTGAGATAATAATCACGATCAAGATAGGTATCACAAAAAAGGTCGATACGCGATTCATTTTCAGGTTCGTACATGGAAAAAGGTACCGGTAATTCAAACGGAAACTCTTCTTGCGCAAACGCCGCAAGCGGCAACACGGAAAGCAAAAGCATCACCGATAACACAACTGCCAGAATCCTTTTTATACTTTTCATTTCATATCTCCTTTCCCGATTTTTCATACTTCCTGTATGGTATTTATGGTATTTGCTTATTGGTATGTGCTATTTTAATTATATAACAAAAGCTTTTGTGAAAATAGCGGTAAATCAACAGAAAAATGTCAATAAATTTTATTCAATATCACAATAAAGGCTGTTAAAATGTTGAAAATAACCCACACTTTGCACATTTTTTTTAAGATTTTGCTGCTCGGTCGAGATGACTTCTAAGAGTTAGGAGGGTGGAGAGTGGCTCAATGAATGCGGAATGCGGAATGCGGAGTGCGGAATTAAAGGGCGGGGCAACATCACTCGCGCACCGCGCAAACTTCATTCAGCACCCCGCGCTGCTGTCCCGTCCTCAATTATTCATCATTCATTATTCATTAATACGCAACACGCAGTGTTGCCACCACTAATTCCGCATTCCGACTTCCGCATTAATAAATATCCACCCGCCGCAGCGGGTGGATATTTATTCTATCCATTCATTTATTCGCCTTTCATATCCAGCAGCTCTGCCGTGCCTTTGAAAGCTTCCTCACTGAGCTTGATGGAGTCGAAAATTGCCGACTCGATATCATCCTCAGTAGCGCCGAGCTCCACCGCATATTTCTTGTTGATAAACAAGCGGATGTCCATAATGTCCGGCAGCTGCAGCGGGTCCATACCGCTGTCGATACCTCTTGCGGCATAGTCCTTGATAATGCCCTTCATGCCCATGCGCATCATCCAAGGCGGCACGCCGATAATCTTTCTGTCGGCGCCCATGCCCCTGGCATCGTAGACAATGGAGAGGAACTTTTTCCAGCTCATGTTGTACATCCCGATCGGCAGTGCTCTAAAGCCGTAGCCCGGTTTTTGCTCTGCCGCACCGGCAATCACCTGCCCCACCTGGCGCACGGTCAGCATTGCGGTGCCGCCCTTCGGGTACATGGTAAAGGGCAATTTGTCCATTCCGGAAATTTGCTCAATGAGCACCACCCACACCGGCTTTCTGCCCGGCTGTGTCCCGAAGATGTAGGGCAGCTCGAGCACGGTAGCATCAAAGCTGTCGTCGCAGAATTCTTCCATTACCCTTTCCTGCTCAATCCTGGCTCTGAAATAAGGATTGCGCTCCAAAAGCCCCATTTCCGGCTTTTTCTTGTAGAGGTAAGCGAAGTAGGAACCGAGCACTACCGCATTTTTTACCCCTGCTTTTTTGCAAAGCGGGATAATTCTCTCAAGCGGTGCAATGTTATACTTGTAGTAGTAGTCATACACCGGTGCGGGGAATTCCACTCTTTCATCCACGCCGGCAGCGAAAATAAAGCTGTCGCAGCCCTTCAGCATCGCCATGATTTCTTCATCGCTTTTTTTGTTGATATCGCCGAACACAATTTCCATTTCCTCGGGAATCGGCGCGCCCTGCGGCAGCGGCGGCAAGGCAACGCTGGTCACCTTGTGCCCTTTTTCAATCAATATTCTTGCAGCCTCACAGCCCAAAAGCCCTGTGCCGCCAATCATAAAAACTTTCATATTTTTCCTTTCTTCGACTAAGCGATTGAGCGCAGCGGAACGGGTGCGGGTGTCCCTTCCACAACATTTGCGCAGCAAATACTTCATATGCCGCAGGCATACTTCATGTGCTTTGCACACTTCATTTGCGCACCGCGCAAACTCATTCAGCGCCCCGCGCTGCTGTCCCTCATTGTAGGGGCGGATGTCATCCGCCCGCTTAAATCGCAGCGACGAAGGACAAGCACTGCAGTGTGAAAACCGGGAGATTCTTCGGCAGAGCCTCAGAATGACAGTGAAAGAGGTCGTTCCAAGCGTCAGTCGAGGAATCTTTCAATTGCGAAGCTCCGCTTCGCCACCACAATTCCGCATTGTAGGGGCGGATATCATCCGCCCGCTTAGCCGATTGGCAAATGTACATAATAAGCCTATTAGCCTATTAGCCTATTAGCGAGTGGTGGTGCCGCAAAGCGGCACATTTTAATGCGGAATGCGGAGTGCGGAGTGCGGAATTAAAGGTGGCGCGCTCCGCGCGCATTTTAAATTCTAAATGAAATTAGAATGTAGAATTGGTGCGATGTGGGCATCGCACCCTACCGGAAAGCGGAAACTTCGCACATTTTTGTAGGGAACGATGCCTACATCGTTCCGCCATAGAGCGAAGCGGAACAAGTGCGAATGTGTCGCTCTCAACTCCACTCTCCACCCTCCAAACTCTAACAAGTTCCGTATTCCTAATTATTAGAAGTCTTCAAACCCTTTAAAGATTCTTTCATCATACACATTGTGCTCGCTCTTGTCGTGCAGCGGGTACCACACCTGCGCAAAGAAGGGGTTGATTTTTGCTTCGGTGTCATAATCCCACGGCCACGGCAGCTCCTCGGGGCACCAGTGACCGCCCTTGAGCACAAGGTTCGGAGTCATTTCAAACACATTGCCTCTGGCACTCTTCCACACCAGCGGAGTGAACATATCGCCCTTGACCATTACCTTGGAAACGCATTCGCCGCCGCGGAATTTCGCAGCTTTCTGCATATCCTTAATGCCGAGTTCGCTCACCGGCTTGCTCTCATCATAACCGTGGTCAAGGAAGGTCGGCTCCTCACTCGGTCGAATAATCTTAAAGCTATCCCAAGTGCCGATATTCTTCCAATTCTTTACAGAACCGTAGTAAGCGGTGATTCTGTCCTTATTTTTGGTAAAGCGCCAATTCAAAGTGCCGTAAATATCGGTTTTGGCAATCTTCTTCATAAAAGGCTTTGCCGCCTTGGCAACCGCATTGCCCATAAACTTGGGCAGCATTAAGCACGCTCTGTAGTAAGCCGGCACCTTCTTGGCAAGGTTTTTAAAGTAAACATCCACAGGAACATTGTGGCGGAAGTGCAGGTATTCCTCTAACTTATCGGAATCGGTATACCACTGGCCGTGGAAATTGCGCAGAATAAACCAGTTGGCGTTAAAGAGCTTTTTGGTGCCGGGCAAACCGAGCGCCCCCAAAAGGTACTCCTCAAACTCAAAGTTGGTGAGCCTGTATTGCTCGCCGGAGCCGATGTTGTAAAAGCTTCTCCAGAATTCCTCCGGAAGCTCATAATCGCACACATTGGCAAGCAGCCTTCCGGAATCTTCCACAGTCGCCCACTCGAGCACGCCGTTAATCGGTACATGGAACATAATCGGGTCCATGTTCTTTAAAATTTCGGGATATAAAATACCGGTCTGCCGCAAAGATACCCAATACTTCAGCCCGGATTCGGCAAAGACCGCCTCTGCCTTTACTTTGCTGATAGCATAGTGGTCGTAAATGCTGATTTTAATCGGGTCGCCGGTTCTGCCCCAGTGGATGGGCGGGTTCCTGTCGCCGGTTTCGGCAACGGTACCGATGTAAACCACCTTGACCGCATCGGGATCCGGCTGTGCTTTCACGGCTTTAACAATGTTTTCGGCAGCCGTGACATTTGTATAAATTGTCTTTTTCGGGAAATAGTCCGCCGCGGGAGATACCATACCGCCTACATGCAGCACATAATCGCAACCGGTTACCGCCTCCAAAACAGAGTTGTAATCGGTTAAATCGCCCCACACAATTCTCACATGCGGGTCATCAAAATACTTTTGAAAAAGCAACACATTTTTCGGGCTTTCCCTGAGAAGAAGTACAATGTCGAACCTCTTCCTTCTGTACAAAAACTTAAAGCCGCTAAGCCCCATTGTTCCGGAAGCACCGGTTAACAAAACAGTCTTTCTGCTCATAATATCCTCCTGTGCAAATATTGGATTGTAAATACTTACCATTATATTTTACTATATTATGACAGCAATTACAATAGAAATCTTGCGTACAAAAAGTGAGTTTCCATCGCTTGACAAATACCCCATAGGGGTATATAATGATATCGACAAATAAGGATTGCGAGGGCGCAGACCACGAAAAATCCTTAATATGTCAAGGAGGTCCCAATGAACCACTGTTGTTGTGAAGATAATGAAAAGAAAACCATCCGCTCCGAGGAGCAAAAAACAGCTTTAATCCATCGCCTCAACCGCATTGAGGGGCAAATCCGCGGCATCAAAAAAATGATTGAGGAGGATGCCTACTGCAACGACATTCTCATTCAATCCGCCGCGGCAAACGCAGCTCTCAATGCCTTTTCCAAACAGCTGCTTGCGGCGCACATTCACTCCTGTGTGGCGCGCGACATCCGCGAGGGCAAGGATGAAGTGATTGATGAACTGATTGAAACCATGGGAAGGCTGATGAAATAATGCAACAATACACAGTCAGCGGTATGAGCTGCGCTGCCTGCTCCGCTGCCGTGGAGAAAGCGGTAAACGCGGTAGAAGGCGTTAGCTCCTGCTCGGTAAGCCTTTTAACCAACTCCATGGGTGTGGAAGGCACTGCAGCAGAAAACGAAATTCTTGCCGCCGTGCAAAAAGCAGGCTACAGTGCCGCGCCGGCAGGTAGCAGCGCAAGCGCTCAAACGGAGCTCTTAGAAGAAAGCGAAAGCAAAAAAATCGTGAAGCGCCTGCTTGCTTCGCTTGGCTTTTTGCTGCTGTTAATGTACATCTCCATGGGGCACGGGATGTTCGGCTTTCCCCTCCCCGCTTTTTTTGAAAACAACCTGATGGCGTGCGGGCTTGCCCAACTGCTGCTTGCCGCCATCGTGATGGTCATTAACCAGAAGTTTTTTATTTCCGGCACAAAAAGCCTCTTACACCGCGCGCCGAATATGGATACACTTGTCGCGCTCGGCTCCGGCACCTCCTTTTTGTGGAGTGTGTATGCGCTCTTTCGCATTGCGGGCGGCGCAGCGGAATACTACCACCGGCTTTACTTTGAATCGGCAGCCATGATTCTGGTGCTCATCACAGTCGGAAAATACTTGGAAGCGCGCAGCAAAGGAAAAACCACTGATGCGCTCAAAGCCCTGATTCGCTTAAAACCCACTACAGCTCATGTCATAAGAGAACAACAGGAAATCACCATTCCGATAGCCGCGCTGCGCGCCGGCGATGTTTTCACTGTGCGCGCAGGTGAAAAAATACCGGCAGACGGCGTGGTGCTGGAAGGCAGCGGCGCAGTCAATGAAGCCGCGCTCACCGGCGAAAGCCTGCCGGTGGATAAAGCACCGGGCGACACCGTGACTGCCGCCACCATCAATGAAGCCGGCTTTATGCAGTGCGAAGCGCGCAAGGTCGGCGAGGACACGGCGCTGGCGCAAATCATCAAAACTGTCAGCGATGCCGCTGCAACCAAGGCGCCGATTGCCAAAATTGCCGATAAGGTATCCGGCATTTTTGTGCCGGTGGTACTCGGGATTGCGGCAGTAACATTTTTGGTGTGGTTACTGCTTGGAAAGGACTTTTCCTTTACACTTGCAAGAGCTGTCTCTGTTTTGGTTATTTCCTGCCCTTGTGCGCTCGGTTTGGCAACACCGGTCGCCATCACCGTCGGCAGCGGGCTCGGTGCCAAGCACGGCATTCTGTTTAAAACCGCCGAAAGCCTGGAGCAGGCAGGCAAGGTGCAAATTGCAGTGATGGATAAAACAGGCACCCTCACCGAAGGAAAACCGACCGTGACCGATATCCTCCCCGCGGCAGGTTACAGCGAAGCCGCTCTGCTCAGCCTTGCCTATTCGCTCGAAGCAAAAAGCGAGCACCCGCTTGCCAAAGCTGTGTGCCAAAACGCCAAAAGTAAAGGTATTGAACTTTACAACTCGACCGACTTTCAAACCTATGCCGGCATCGGTATCGAAGCTTTGGTCAACGGTAAACAGGCGGTTGCCGGCAACCTGCACTTCGTGCGCAAGCGCGCCGCTATTGATTCCGCGATGGAAAGCGCGGCACAAACACTTGCACAGGATGGTAAAACGCCGCTGTTCTTTGCGCTGGACAATCTGCTTTGCGGCATCATTGCCGTACAGGATACCGCCAAGCCGGAAGCGGCACAGGCAGTCAAAGAATTAAAAAATATGGGCATTACCACCGTGCTGCTGACAGGCGATAACGAAAGAACCGCTCGCGCTGTCGGCAAAGCCGCTGGTATAGAAAAAGTGATAGCCGAGGTCTTGCCCGGCGAAAAAGCAGCAGTCGTGCGCCGCCTCAAACAAAGCGGCATCACCGCCATGGTCGGGGACGGCATCAACGATGCCCCGGCGCTTACCGAAGCCGATGTCGGCATCGCTGTCGGCGCCGGCACGGATGTGGCACTGGATGCTGCCGATATTGTGCTGATGAAAAGCGCACTGACCGATGTGCCCGCCGCCATTCGGCTGGGCAGAAAAACGCTGCGCACTATCAAGCAAAACCTCTTTTGGGCATTTTTCTACAATGCGGTTTGCATTCCCGTTGCCGCCGGCGTGCTCATTCCCCGCTTCGGAATTGCGCTCACGCCGATGATGGGTGCGGCTGCAATGAGTCTCTCAAGCTTTTTTGTGGTGATGAATGCACTCAGAGGCAATCTCTTCCGCCCGCATTCCGCCAAGCACGATCAACGGCGCCAGGCGGTACCCGTTACAATAGAAACAAATAATAAAGATAAAGGAGAAAAACAAATGGTTATTCAAGTTGAAGGTATGATGTGCCCGCACTGCGAGGCAAGGGTTAAAGCAGCGCTTGAAGCGCTCGATGGTGTACAAAGCGCTACCCCCTCTCACAAAACAGGCGAGGTGGAAATCACCGGCACCGCCACTGCAGAAGCAGTGGAAAAAGCGGTTGCAGATGCCGGCTACACTTTTAAAGGAATACAGTAAAGTTAATGAAACTCACAAAAGCAAGGCAGCCATCCCCGAAATGGAACGGTTGCCTTGCTTTTTTTTATAAAAATATACCAAACTGTTTGGTAACACTTGAAATCTCGATTAAAAAGATTATATACTACCCATAGAGACGAAAAAAGGAGGGAGCCGCAGATGAAAGGCAGAAAAAAGCGCAGCAAAAAACTCAAAATCATTTTACTCATCGTTTTGGCATTGCTGTTAGTCGGGTTGGCAGTCATTTTCATCACCAACAGCACCTATCATTATGACCCGATTGGGAGTAACGACATCCTCAAAAAGGGTGAAACCGGCGTATTGGAGCTTCAGTACAAAGGTGCTGACGGAAAACCCGAACGTGAAGAAATCACCTATGCAAAGCAAGAAACACTGACCCTCCCCAAACTCACAAAAAAAGGTTACCATTTTTGCGGCTGGCTGGTCAACGGACTGTTTGTCGGCACTGAGGTGACAATGAATGCCAAGAAAGCAACCGCTGTACCGCAGTATGAAAAGGACTACAGCGAAATCACCTCAGCCTGCGCGGTGTTTACGGATGAATTCAGCTTTACCGAGTACCAAGCCGGCGAATATGAGAGTATCTCTACGGAAGCGGCAGATGTCTACCTGGACGGCGGCTATAAAATGACGGTCTACAGTAAAGAAAACTTTTCCGGCAAGGAAACCGCAGTCTATTATTCCGGCAAGTTCAGCGGCTTCATCGGCTCTATGAAAATTGAAGCGGTAAAGAGTGAGAGCATTGAGCTTGAGACCCTCTCAAACGAAGAAAAAGTAAAGCTTTTAACCACCTTTGCACCGAGAATATGGTGGGATGAGGACGAGAAATACTTTGCTTCCAGTGTGGAATTTGCCGCCGCAAATATGGAAAAAGCCCTTGGTGCGGACGGTAACCTCTACTACCTCAAAGCCCTGGATTCTCCGCAGTTTACGAGTGATTTTCTGTATGGCGATTTAAAAACGGCAAAAGCCTACGCCTTTGCCGTTGAAAAGGAATTCAAATACCTTGACTTATCCTACTTCTTTTATGCACCGTTTAATTTGGGCAAGCAAATTGCAGGGCTCGAATTCGGCGACCATGTCGGCGACTGGGAGCACATCAGCGTGCGCTTAATGAAAGAGGAAAAGGCAGGTAAACTCTCCTACCGCCCCGTCATTGTGGATTACTCTGCACACTTTATGCGCAATTATGTTTCCTGGGATGAAGTGGAAAAGATTGACGGCACGCATCCGATAGCCTACACCGCCTGCGGCAGCCACGGCATGTGGAAGGACAGCGGCGCTCATATCTATGTCAACGCGGTTGTGGTGCAGCTCAAAGACTACTGTTCACAAGGCACCGCCTGGGACTTGTGGAAAGCGGGAGAAATGGAAACCTACGCTTACGATGCGTTGAAGCACCAAGGCGAAGGCATCGGCGAGAGCAAATGGTTGCGCGACTTTGACCTTGACTGCGGTGTGGAAGGCGGCGGCACCACCATTTGGGGCAACAAAGGCTGGTTCACACCGATACAAATTTACCCGCGCTTAGATTCCGCACCGAGCGGACCGCAGCACAAGCAGAGCTTAAATGATTACTACACCATCAACGGGCAAAACGAAAAATAGATAAAGAAATGCTAAGGGGCTGTCTCAACGATTTTCGTCGAGACAGCCCATTTTGTTTACATTGCAAAAAGTCACGAAATTACCCTAAATAGGTGAAGATAAAGATCGGTTTGCCGCTGCCGTCAAACACAATTTCCATATTTGCATTATCTTTCTCATTCTTGTATTCATACACTTCCAAATCCATGCCGTCATACTGTGTGAGACCACTCAATTCCGTCTCTTTTAACAGCTCCTTGCCCAACTCACCGATAGAGATTTTGGTTTTTGCCTGTTGTGTCGGTTCGGAATACACCTGTTGGAAAAAGCTGTTGGAGGATGTGCAGGAAACAAAGGAACGGTTGATAATCCCCTCTCCCATAATTAATTGTGCTTTCACCACATTGCCATCCAAAAAGTAAATGGCGCCCTCGCTGTAACAAACCAGGTCATAATCTCCGTTGAGCTCCAATTCACTAATCAGATCCCCTTCGCTCAACAAGCCGCCAAACTTATTGACAATCGTATTGACGGCAGCTTGAATGAATGTATCCTTCACCTTGCCGCTAAGAGAATAGTGGTCTGTTTTTTTCAGGCTCTCATAAAAGGCGGTATCCATATCTTCATTGGTATATGCCTGCCCCAGCGCAATCCCGCCGAAGCCGCACTCCTTCACCGTGAACGGTACCGGTTGCGGATACTGCATCAAGACATATGACCACACCTTATATTCCATATAGATTTGACCGACTTCCACCTTAATTCCGAGCAGTTTAAACTCCGCGCCGATGTTAAAGCGCATTGTGCTGTTTAAACTTAGCGCATAATAGGAAATATTCTCCGCTCTTTTCATGGTGAGGTTTTCCGCTACATCAAATTTTGCCGGTTGCTCCTCTTCTTTTGAAAATGCAGTGGTCAGCTTAAATCTCGGTATATCATTGGCAAGTTTGAGCGGAACCATTCCCAAAATGGCAAAGCCGACATCCCCGCTCAAAGCCGCCGTAAACTCCAGCGTACCTTTTGCTCTTGATTTCATTTCAATCGTATCATAATCTTCCCCTTCTTGCGCGGTTTCGCCCAAAACCGGGTTCGGATATTTTGTGTTTTTATAAAGGCAGGTTCCTTCCTTTTTGGAATTGGTTTCCACCTGCAAAAAGCCGGATTGCGAAGTCTCGCACTCAATGGTGATTTTACCGCTTGCCGTTAAACAGATTTGGAACACAAAACCGATACCCAAAACCGGAATTTTGTGCTTATTTTCCAATAGCGGCACATAAGCGCCTACCATATAGGAGCCTAAAACCACCTTGCCCGCTTCCTCATCATAAGTATCTTTAATGTCGATAATGCTGTAGTCAATCAGTCCCAAATCCGGCTCCAAAAAATTCACTTCTTTCGAGCCCTTCACTTTTAGCTTGAGTGTTTGCTCGGCAATAAAGCCGACATCGTAGTCCTTAATATCATTCTCTTCAAAATCCAAATTCAATTTTACTGCAGGGTAATCAAAAGCAATTTTGCCGCTGACTTCAATATCGTTGTCGTCGGCTGTTTTTGCCTTTTTCTTAAACTCTAAACTCAGATTTTTGGCAATGATATCATAACCTTCCAACTGAGATTGCTTATCCGGCTTTGCATAGGATGTATCCAAAGAAAAGCTTCCGAAAGACACTTTCTCTGTCTTTGCATTCACGCTCCCGATAGCGGCAGTTTGAACAGCTTGCTCTTGCTGCACACTGACTCCCTGCTCGGGCACAAACATCACATTGCTTAAACCGAGAGAGGCGGTATTGACTTTCATGTTTTTGAAAATCTGATTAAAATCGGGAATTGAAAAGCGCACATAGTCGCTCCCCGCTTCGCTCACTTGACCGCTAAAGCCGAGGTTAAACTGCATGGTTTTGGAATCGGGGTCGGGCGGCACAATAAACATCGCACCGCTTTGCAGCTGCTGCATTTCTTCCGGCAATGCTTTGTAAGAAAGCGTGTATTCCCCCGTTTCATCATCATAGGTAATATCTTTTAAGCTCTTTGCCGCAGCGCTGCTGTCAATCACCTGCACGCCTTCTTGCAGTTCCATGGCGTTATCAGTACTGCCATCGCCTGCTTGCAACATATACGGTTTTCTGCCAAATAATGAAAAGATACCGGTAAAAATAAGCGCCAAAGCAGCCACACAGGCAGTCACTGCAAGAAAGACTTTCTTGCCTTTCCCGCCTTTTTTTTGTGCAACCGGCGGCATATGCTGTGTTTGCGCACCGGTGCCCTCTCCCGCTGCAGGCGGCAGCGAATTAAACGTTGGCTCCCGGCTTTGCTCTATTGCCGATACCGAGGCAGCCGGTTGTTCACCGCTTGCATTTTGCGGCAACGCCGGTTTTGCATAAGGATTCGCCTGCGGCTTAGCGTAAGGGTTAGATGCAGGCTTGGCATAGGGATTCGCCTGCGGCTTGGCGTAAGGGTTGCTTGCAGGCTTACCATAGGGGTTTACCTGCGGCTTGGCGTAAGGGTTGCTTGCAGGCTTACCATAGGGATCGAAAGGGTTTTTCACCGGTTTGGCGTAAGGGTTCTGTGCACTCTGCCGCGGCACGGCATTTGCCTTTTGCCCTGTTTTTTTCTGCTCACCGACCGGTCTGAGCGTGCCTTGACACACCGGGCAGCGAGCGCCGGGAATGTCAAAGTTTCTGCCGCATTTTTGACATTTTTTCATCTTTCAACCTCACTGTGCATCAACCTCTTTGGAACTCTAATTTTCATTATAGCATTGTTGTGCCGAGAATTCAAATCTGCCGTTGTGCCCGGTGCGGCGCGTGAATCAAAGCGGGTATGCTATACAAAGAAAAATTTTAAGGGGAAGCTTGGTTGAAATGCATATGATTTCGTGCTATGATACAAACATACAAGTTACTTTGTGGTTTCTTTATTCTCGGGAGTCAAACAATGAGAAAGGTTTTGTGTTTATTTTTATCCGCCCTTATGCTTATCGCTTGTTTTCAGGCTTACAGCTTCTCGGCAGCTGCAAACAGCGCGGTTTACATCACAAAGATGACAGCTGTCGAGCCTGCCGCCAAAACTGTTGTTTTGGCAGTCAACCAATCAAGACAGCTGTACATTCGCGTTTTGCCCGAAAGCGCGAAAAAGCGCGTTGCCTGGTCTGTTGCCGACAAAAGAATTGCCGCTGTCTCCTCCACCGGTTTTGTTGTCGGCAAAAAGCCGGGAAGAACTTCCGTTACCGTTCGCGCCACCGATGCGAGCAAAAAAAGCATCACTTACAATCTCATCATCACGACAAGGAAATCCGGCAATAACCTCAGCACCAAGCCCTGCACGATTGTCAACACAAAAAGAACCATCTACCCCTATGAGCAGCTTTGCAAAGACATCATCGCTCTAAAGCAAAAATATCCGTATCTCTTCAACTATGTGTGCCTTGGCAGGAGTTATGATAACCGCGGCATTTTTGAAATCATCATCGGCAACCAAAAGTCCAAAAATCAGGTTTTCGTGCAAGCGACCATGCACGCCAGAGAGTATGTCAACTCCATGTTGGTGATGGAGCAAATTGAAACACTGTGTGCCAACTGTTACGCGGGAACTTATCGGGGCATCTATTACAGCGAGTTATTGAAAAACAGCTGTTTCCACATCCTTCCGATGGTCAATCCGGATGGCGTTTCCATCAGCATTAACGGCGCCGGCGGAATACGCAACAAACAGCTTCGCTCCAAGGTTGTTCAAATGTGTCAAAACTACGGTAAAGGCGAAGAGTCCTACTACACAAAATGGAAGGCAAATGCCAGAGGCGTTGATTTAAACAGAAACTGGGACTGTAATTGGGAAAAAGGCTTAACCACGGTAGACTATGCCTGCTCGGAAGCCTACAAAGGGGCTGCCGCTTTTTCCGAAATCGAAACGAGAATTGTCAAAAAAGCGGTTGAAAGGGTGCAACCCAAGGCGGTGCTCAGTTACCACTCATTCGGTTCCATTATCTATTGGGATTTCATTCAAAAAGGTGCGCTCCAACGCAAGTGTTCCGATTTGTTTGCCATCACAAGCCGACTGACCGGGTATTCTTCCGCCGAAAACCCGAGTGCTTCTACTTCCTCCACCGCAACACTCTCTCCTTGCTTCGGAGATTGGTTAGCCTCTGTCAAAAAGCTGCCGACAGTGACAATGGAAACCGGTACTGTCGCATGCCCGATTCCAAACAAATACTTCCCGGACATTTGGAAAGAAAATCAGCACATCTTACCTGCCATAGCGTATTTTGCCATGAACGATACGGCAATAAACCTTTCTGCTCTCAAAGCAGGTAAACAGAGCTTTTATGTTGCGGCGCAGCGCAACAATGCATCCAACTTTGCTTACCAGCTTGAATACAGCACAAGCGCCAATCACAAAAACGCAAAGTATGTGGCGCTTTCCGCAAGCAAGGGCAGCTTGAGCGTTTCAAAACTAAAGGCAAATACCACTTACTACATTCGCATCAGGACTATCAAAAAATACGGAACGGTCAACATCTGCGGCAGCTGGTCACAAACCTACCGGGTGCGCACAAAGTAGGCTGTAAAAACTCAAACACACAAATGCGGTTAACTGCAATAAAGAGGATTTGCCTCAAAATCTCGTGTGCGTTAAAAACAGTCTATAGGCATCACGATTTCATTCCGTCAATGAAAAAATCTATCCAAACATTTTAAAGTTTATTATGGAAATATTTCATATTTGTGCTATAATAAAATAAATTGAGTGTGGAGGGCGATCAATCTATGAAAAATACATACACAAAAAAGGAAATGGTAGGATACCTCGTAGGACTTGCCGGGCAAAATATTCTTTACAATATCATTGCCACGGGTTTGGCGTTTTATTTTCAAAGCGTTATTTTCCTCCCTGCGATAGCATGCTCCCTCATATTTGCGCTTGCGAGAGTGTGGGATGCCATTAATGACCCTATCATGGGTACCATTGTCGATAAGACAAAAACGAAGTGGGGTAAATGTAAACCTTACCTTCTCTTTGTTCCCGCAGTGATTCTTGTAACCACAATCATTCCTTTCTTTAACGGTATGTATGCAGAGCCCAACGACATGCACGAGGTCACTTTGCAGGACACTTCCAAATACACTGCTTTTGTTGACAGTGACCTTACAAAAGAGCTTGAATACGAAGGCGAAACCTACTATATTGTTCCGGCAAACAACACATGGGAATTGGAAAGAGATGCAAACGGCACCCCTGTTACCGATAAAGACGGCAACACCGTAAAAACTCCCATTATGATTTACAAAGGCGACCAGCATTCCCCTGTGGAAGATAAGACAATCGCCGAAACTGTTTTGCAGGAATTTCAAAATGAATATGGCTTTGAAAAGGTCACCGGCACAAAGGCTGTACTGATTATTGCTTGGGCTGCGTTTTCCTATGTCCTTTGGGGTATGACATATACCATTGGCGATATTCCGCTTTGGGGCGTTACCAGCCTGATGACAGAGGATCAAAACGACAGAGCGAAAATCCTCACCCTTGCTCGTGCCGTTGCAAATGTGGGCATGATCGGAACGCTGTTCACGATGATTGCGCCGTCTTTCCAAGGTATGTATAAAGCGCGCGGAATGGACGAAGCACATTCACTGCGCATGGCTTACATAACCCTTGCCATTATTATGACCGTGTTCGCCACCATTCTATTCCAATTTGCAGGTTTCTCGGTCAAAGAAAGAGTTAAGAGCGATAACACCAAAAAATACACAGTCAAAGAAAACTTTAAAATCATGTTCGGAAACCAACCTTTCCGCCAAATTCTTATTTCCGGTATTCTCAGAAGTCCCATTCAGCTGCTCGGCGTAGTGGCTATGACACTGGTGATGTACTATTTCTTTAATAACAACATCGGCGGAACTTTGTTTGTAGACGGAGCGCTTAACATTACCCTGATTTTGCAGGTTCTCGTTGTCGTGTTAGGGCTGTTTGGAGGCATGATATTCTTCCCGCTTTACACACCGAAGCTCATCACGAAGTTTGAGAAAAAGAAGTTGTACAACTTCTTCAGCCTTATCGGTGCCATCCCCTTCGCAGGCATATTCATTTTCTTCATGATTTCCGGCGGCAATGTGCTCACCTGGCCGGGCATGATTGTGATGGCAATTATGTTCTTCTTGGCAGGCGCTTCCATGGGCTCGCTGAATGTTTTACAGTCCGTCATGATTGCAGACTGCGTGGATTATGAAGAATACAATACAGGCGTCAGGCCGGATGGCGTATTCTTCTCCGGACAGTCGTTTATCACCAAGCTTTCCGCAGGTATCGCCTCTTTGATTTCCGGTGCGGTATATGCGATTGTCGGTTTTTCCGACAAGAATGTCGCGCTGCTCAACAACTCTCTTGTCAATGGCGCCGATTTCAAAACGTATAACGACGGCAAATTTGCCGCAGCCATGTTTTTCCTGATTTCGATTCCGCCGGCAATAGGCATGATTCTCTCAGCGATTCCCACACTGCGCTATAAGCTTACCGATAAAGAGCACACCCGCATTCTCGATGAGCTTATTGAGCGCCGCGGCGATATAGCGGAAGGTGAACAACTTGCCGCCGCGCAGGAATCCGATGAGAGTGATACAGATGAGAGCGACGCAAGCGCACAACTCGAAGCGAAAGAAGAAAACACGTAATCCTCTGTTTTAAACTAAGTTTTGCAGGCAACACCAAGAATCTCTTGATATAGAACAGACGAAACAACAAAGGGGCTGTGAAAAAACGCAATAATTTTTAATTGCGTGGCTTCACAGCCTTTGTTTTTTTGTTGAAATTCAATTTTAAAAGAAATTTAGATATAATTCCCCTTACCCCAAAAATGAGGCGTGGTTTTCAACATTGATGTTGAAATTTTACGCTGCTTGTTTTTGGGATTTTTTTAGTTTGTTATGGTATTTGTAAAGGTTAAAGCCTGTAGAAATGAGTAATATTTCAACTGTAACTGCTTTTTTGCCTTTTCTC
>JAFRLX010000034.1 GCA_017430965.1 Clostridia bacterium
CAGCCGAACCTTAACAGGTTTTGGTCGCCTGCTTTTCCCAAATACTGCGTTAAAACATCTCGCAATGCGACAGCATTACTTCGCTGTTTTGCCTTGCCTTTGTAAAAATCAGGCAGACCAAAACTGCGCAGCACCTCTCGCTTAGGAATGTTCGAGATAATTTCTATGATTTTGATGCAGTTTGGCTTCCGCCAAACAAAGAAAAAGCAGAGGAATTAGCCGAATAGGACAAGCGAGAGGCTATTAAGGGTCGATTGCTTTTACCCTATGGAGCTGGCGCGCGATTGGCGCGACTGAGGGGTAGAAAAGTTGGTCGAAATCAATAAAAACTTTTTACTCCAACAACTCCGCAAATTCTTAATTTACAAACTATTTAAAAAAATTTTATTTCCTATTCACTCCTATTTGAGAAAATAGTCCCATTCCGCAATGGGAGAAAGACTTATGGCAAAAAAACTTATGAAAATTGCAGCTTCTGTTTTACTCATCGGCGCAGGGATTCTGCTGCTGTATTTATTTCGCTTGCAGGTGCCGCGGCACATTGTGAATTTTGCGACCGTTTTAGGCTTGGTAGCAGGCATAGCGCTGATTGCCGCGGGGCTGTTTTTCCCCTTTATTCTCAAGGGAATCGTGGCACTGTGGCAGTTAAAAATCGGCAAGGTGATACTCATTGGCGCGCTGGTTTTCGCCGTGGCGGGCGCAGGCGCTTTCGGCGGCATTTTAGGCTCGATTTTTGCAGCACAAAGCCGCACCGCGACCGACCAAAGCACCCTGCTGGTGCTCGGCTGCCAAATTCGCGGCAGCACCCCCAGCCGCATGCTCAGTGACAGAATTAACGCGGCGTATGACTACCTGAGCGAGCACCCCGATGCAGTCGCTGTTTTGTGCGGCGGGCAGGGGGCAGATGAGGACCTGAGCGAAGGGCAGTGCATCTATAACATCTTAACCGAAAAGGGGATAGACCCCGCAAGGCTTTACATCGAAAGCACTTCCACCACCACCGATGAAAATATCAAGCATGCGCTTGCGATTATTGAAAAAAACAACCTCTCTAAAGAGGTTGCCGTAGCGACCAACGACTTCCACCAAAAGCGCGCGAGAATGATATGCGCGCGCTACGGTTTAGATGCCTACGCGGTCAACGCCAAAACCCAAGCCTACCTTGCCCCGGTGTATTACACCAGAGAAGTGTTTGGGGTGATAAAAGAGAGCGTTTAGCAATGGTCCCAGACCATTGCAGTGATATTCGTGCAAAGCACGAGTGATATATTTTGCTGAGCAAAATGTGATATTCCCTGCGGGAGTGATATATTTGCTTTGCAAATGTGAAGGGCGACACATTCGCACTTGATTAGAAAAAAACCACCGTTGTGCCTGTTCGGCTGAAGGTGGTTTTTATTTATTGTGACCGAAGCATCACCGCTTTTGCTCTCTTGCAAACAAAATCGATGTAGTGAAAAGGTGTGCCTTTTCATCATACTGCCAGTCGTAAATGCCGCCGTACTTTTCGGCGATTTTGCGAATGCTTTTGGTACCGAAACCGTGGGTTTCTTTGTCGGCTTTGCGAGAGATTAAATTGCCGGCATTTTCTTGCGGCGCGCTGTCGCAGCTGTTGTGCAGCAAAAGCGCATCCATATAGTCGCTTTGCTGCTTAAGCACCAAAGTAATCTTTTTTTTCGCGCTCTGCGCGGCGGCTTCCACCGCGTTGTCTAACAGGTTATTGAGCAGTGCGGTCAAATCCACACTGTCAATCTGATGAAGATTGGCGGTTTTGACATCAAAAGAAAACTCAATATTTTTGATTTCACACAAAGAAACATACTTACTCAAAACCAAATCCAAGGTTTTATTTTTACTCACACCAATGGTGCTGAATTTTTCAATCGCCGGGTATATTTTATCAATATAGTCATCCGCTTCTTCCAAAGAGCCCATATTGCGGATGGTAGCTAAATGGTTTTTAAAATCATGCGCTAAAATTTGCATATCGTCATTTTTCTTTTCGATGATGGAAAAATACTGCTCATCTAACTCCCGCTTTTGTTTTTCGAGGGTCAGTTCACTGATTTTATCCGCCTGCCGAACCAGATAGCTGCGATTATACAGCAGAAGAAATGTCAGTAACAGCAAAAGCCCCGCGATAATGCCCCAAACAATGTTCATTTCCCGATTATATTGCGTCTTGCGGGAAATATACTCGACCATTGTTAATATCGCAACATTGGAAAGGGGAACCGTTAAGGTTAAAATCATGCCTTTTTTGCTGACGGAGTTGCTCTTATTGCGATTAAAAATCCAGATTAAGAGCATCATACAAACAAATTGAAGGGTCTTGCTGATTAACACCACAAACAGGTAGCCGTGAAAATCATCGTGAAAATCCGTGTCATATAAGTTATAAAGGATATTGACAAGCGGTATAGACACATACTCGGTTGCCGCCAATAAAGCAAGATAGAGGATACCTTGAAACAGGGAGCTCAAAATGCTCTCGCCATACACAAAACGCACAATGAGGAAAATTGTCAACACAATGACCGGTCCGTTGATATACACCTTACCCAAAAGGAATACGAAAAACAGAACCGTAAACCCTAACAAAATCCATAAAAGCCGCGTGCTCTTCTTATATTTACTGTTAAAAATGCTGTTGCAGTAGTAATAGAAAAAGAGCGCTTGCAACAGGTAAAGCACGATATTAATAACAGTAGTTCCCATTTTTACCTCCTAACAATCCCCGCCGCGCGCTTCAAACAATACCTGCTTTCTGACTTCTGCCTGCCTTTTGGGCGAAACGGGAATAGAAACGGTTTTCATGTTCTCTCGCACCGCAATAGCCGTGCGCTCAAAGCGCACAATATAGTTTTTGTTGAGCACAAAAGAAGCGTGGGGCACAATAAAGTCCGGCGAAGCAAGCATTTCTTTAATCTCTTTGAGCGGCAGCTTGGTTTCGATGGTGTTATCGACCGTGCACACAAAGGTTTTTTTGAATTTTGACTCGGCATAGATGATGTCCGCCTTTTTGATGCGATAGGTTCTGTTGTTTTTACCTTTGATTTCCACTGTGCCTTGCCCAAACTCTTGCAGCGCTTTATCGAGCGCCGAAAACAGGCGCTCTTTTTCTACCGGCTTGTCCAGGTAGCGCAAAACATTTAAATCCATCGCATCATCTAAATAGCGGTGGTAGGCGGTGACAACAATAAACAGCGCCGCCCGGTTTTGCTCGCTAATGGCGCGGATAAGCTCCAACCCGCTGAGTGCACCGAGCTCTATATCCACAAAGAAAATAGCATTCTCTTTTGCGGCGTCGCCGGCAAGCAGCGCTTCCGCGCTCTCAAACACACTCACCTGCACGTCGCAAGCCTTTGCGGCAAAGTACTCATCTATGAGCGCGCGCAGCTGCTGCGCTTGCGCGGCAATATCTTCACAAATACAAATTTTCATTTTTTTACCCTTTCGCTTTGGTTCTATTATATCATTGTAGCGCAAATTTATGCAACAGAAAAGCCTTTGCGACAACTATCGAAAAATCGGGAATAAAAAAAGAAAGCGCGCTGTGCGCGCCACCATTCATTCCGAATTTCGCACTCCGCATTCCGCATTTGAGTGCCCACCCTCAAAGCATTTACTATGTATAACATTTGTTGCACACCCGCATAGCGGGTGGTTGTTTGTTGAGCGCGGCGGAACAGTCTAAAGACATTAACTAAAAAGAGCTGCCGTATCAGGCAGCTCTCAGCGTGTAGAAAAACTCGTTTTTCTACACGCTGGCAGATGTTGAAAGAGTGAGCTAAAATTTGTCAATCTCTGCGCTGAGGCGTATATAGATACTCCAAGCAGAGATTGGCAAAAACACAAAATCGCCGTAACTACGGCGATTTTCTATACACTGTTTCCAACTATTTGATATTTGTGTATTGTTAAAGATGTTTTTGAATACACTTTAGAATCGATAACTAAAATTATTAATCGTGTGGTTTTAGCCACTTTTTCGACAGTCTGAGAGCTGCCGTATCAGGCAGCTCTTCATTTTTTAACAGCCAAAGTAGCGGCTTGCCTGCACACTGTAAAGATACAGCGCTCTTGCAAGGTTCGCATAATCCGTGTTATTTGTGCTTGCAGCGATGGCTTTTGCAATATTGGTTGCCGCCAACGTAACATCGCCTGCCGTGGTGTTAACTGTCACAAGGTTATCCATATTGCCGGAAGCAATACCCTTGATATTGATACAGTTCCTGTTACCCTTCTCGGTCACTTCAGCACGCACGCTGTCACTGCCCTTGGCAGAAGCAATCGACACGCCCGGCACCTTGAGGGTGCCGCTATAGAAAATATTGACTTCCAAAGCGGAAACCACCGTAAAGGAGAAACCGGTTGCGGGAATGCCCACGCTTGTTTCCGGCACTTCCATATCATCTGCCGCCATGGTGGTCACAGCGAGGTTATTATATGCCGGTGCTTGCGGAGCATCATAAGCAAAGTAGACCTGAGAAGCGATACAGTAATCTTCCAGCGCGGCGCAAAGAGCGGCGAGAGAAGCGTAAGCGTCATTCTTCTCGGCAAGGGTCTTCACCTGCTCACACTTCGCCTTCACATTGGTGGTCGCGGTAAATACCGGCTCTGCCACTTCGGCGCTCGCATACAGCCCAATCGTAATGTCATCGGCAAACTGTGCCGGTGCCATTCTGAAAGAAAACTTGTAGGTGCCGCTGTAGGTATCCCCGCTTTTCATGTACTTGGCGGCTTCGCCAAGCGCGATGATATCCGTCGTGATATTCTTCTCTTTTCCGATATCCGCATTGTGGTTGTAAGTCAGCTTCACGACGGCTTTGCCTGCCTCCAAACCGTAGGAGTCCGCATCGAGGTAAACATTGAGACTTACACCGTCATTAAGCGTGAGGGACGCGCCGTTGCGATGCACGGTAGCCATCTCTTTCGTGTTGCTGTATTCTTCGCCGTTAAAGATTGCCGTTGCCCGATAGGTTTTGCCGTCCGCCAACGGTGTGACAACGGCATCGACTGCTTCGCACCGCTGACAAAGCGAACAGGTAAACACGGCAGTGGCGCTGCTGCAATCGGCAGCCCAATTCCAAACCGGTTCGCCGTAGTCATGCTCACCTTGCGTATAAACCGCCGTGTAGGTAACATCCGCGCTTACCGCGGGTAAGGCATCGGGTGCATAGACCTTTTCGCCATCACTCCAGCCGCTAAAGCAATAGTGCGTTTGCCCTTCAATGTATGTGGCAGGCAGGGTGCTGTCAAAAGAAGGGGTGGAAGTGACAAGCACATTTTCATCCGTTTCGGCAAGCGTATCGCCTATCATCCAGCGCACGGTATAGCGAGGGGCTTTGCGCAGTGTCTTGCCGTCGAGAGCGCTCACTTGCGCACTTGAGAGGCTGCCGCTGTAAAGCGCCTTGCCGTCATACAGGGTTTGCCCCTGCACCACCGCTACGGTACCGTTATTCAAGGTGCCGATTTTAATGCGGTCATCATCATTTGCACAACCGAGTGTAATGCTCCCGGCATCTTGCGGCACAAACAGATTTCCGATTTCTATATTGCCCGCATAAAAGCCTGCGCTCATTGTAAGCATAAACGGCAGGTTAACATTGCCGCCGTAAATATCAATCCCCGTCAAACTGCTGTTGTGTTGGATTTGCATGCTGCCGGTTTTTCCGCTTTGCGCAAATACGCGCAGAGTGCAAAGTTTGTTGGCATCGGCATAGTCGAAGTGATGCACACGCAAATGCGCACCATCGGCAAGAATCAGTTTAACCCCCTCGGAAATCTTCAATTTGTCTTGATAGTTGATTTCCGAACGCGCCACATACCAGCCGCTTTCGAGCACGGTTTCGCTGCCGGTAAGTATTGCCGCCGTTGCGATGCTTTGCGTGCCGTTTTCATTGATGTAGGGCACGCGGATTTTTCCGCTCGCAGCATACGTTGCGGTATAAACGGCATCCTCCGTAACGGGTGCAACGGCAGGGGACCAGCCTGCAAACACATATTCGGCTTCGCCGTCAAAATACGAGGCAGGGGTTGCGCCGTTATATTCCGGTGTTGTGCCGTAAGGCACATTTTCATCCGTTTCGAGGGTTTGCGCGCCGGCAACCCAGCGCACCGTATGCGTGGTTATCTTAAAGCTTGCCGTGATGCTCACATCGCTTTCCGGCATTTTAAATTTATTGTTTTCAACCTCAATGTGACCGCCTTCGCTATCGCTCACCTCCAGGGCATCAAGCACATAGCCTTCATCGGGTGTGGTGGTAATGCAAACCGGTTCGCCTGCCTTTGCGTGCGCTTTATCGGCGCTGATTGTGCCGTGTTCGGTTTGAGCCGCGGTGATATTCCACATGATGTTAACGGTGCGTGTGTCGGTGTAAGTATCACCGTTAAATGTGCATACCGCATGAGCGGTTCTGCTATTGCCTTCATCTTCCCATGTTACCTTTGCGCTGATGGTTTGCTCTTCTTCGCAGTCTTTGCAACGAAATACCGCCTGGGCATTGGTGTATTCATCCAACCAAACCCACTCCGGCTCCGCATAATTATGCTCCACATACGGCATAAGCGTTTTGCCCTGAAGCGCGCTGACCTGCTCGGCGCTCAAGGTGCCTTTGTATACATTGCCGTTTTCATCGCAAAATGCCTGATTTGCAACCACGCTCGTGTTTTCGCTCTCTAAAGAATCAAAGTGAATGCGGTCACTCTTTTGCTGCCAGGCGAGTTGCAAACTTTTGTTGAGCGGCATATTGCCGATAGTCGCATTGCCGCCGAGGATAGCGGCTCTGTCACAAACCAAAACAGCCGCTTTAAAGGTACCGCCGCTTATCACGCAATTTTTAGTGGATTCAAAAAAGCCCGTTTCACTGTCAACCACACCGCCGTATTGTGCAAAGTCCGTTAAAACCGTGTGGCGCTTACCGAGAAGTAAAGTGCCTGTTTGTTGTGTTTGCCCATACACAGATAAGTTAGACGATGTATCCTGTGCAGTTATCAAACAATCAATGTGATCCAAATCATAATAATCAAACCCTTGGTAGAAAGAGAAAGTAGCACCATCCGCAAGAATGAGTTCCACATCGCCGGAAATGGTCATTGCATTGCGCGATTGAATATTGCTCTCCACCACATACCGACCGGCTGTCAGTTCCAAATTTGTATGCGTTAAGCGGCGCGCAGTGACCGTTTTCTCTGCGCCGTCACGGTCTATATATGTGGCCTGTGTAACAGGGAGATACACCGCCTCAAAA
>JAFRLX010000035.1 GCA_017430965.1 Clostridia bacterium
ACTACTCTATAGATGATGATACATATTATGGCCCGGATGATACTGGACTACACGCTTGTCCTTAAGACACTGAGCTGAAAAGCAATAAGAAAAGACCGATTCAGGGTTACTGCCCGATCGGTCTTTCCTATTTCCTGAACATACACTGCGATACTGAAAGATAATTGATAGTTACAACAAATCCCACATAATAATGAAAAGACAATACCATTGTAAGTATTATGATGGTAAGATTACTATGAATAGTAATCGAACTATTTTTGTGTCGTACGATACAAAGACGAATCTTGGAGGAGAGGATATGAGAAAGCGGATTCTGTCCGTATTCCTGTCCGGATTGTTGTCGGTAACATCATTATACACCCCCATCTATGCTATAGATGAGGAACCACCCGCAGATGATCCAACAACAGCCGAGGTGCTGGAAACAGTGCCTGAAGAGGAAACGGATGGACCCCGCACTGTTAAGACCGGGCAGATTTGACCGCCAGGTGACAGTCAGCTATCCCGATATGAAGGGCAGAGAAGAAATCTTAAAAGTGCATGCGCGCAATAAGCCCTTAGCGCCCGATGTAAAACTGAAGAATGTGGCGAAAACCACCGCCGGCTTTACCGGTGCTGACCTTGAAAACCTGCTCAATGAAGCGGCGCTGCTTGCTGCAAGGCAGGATTTGAAGGCAATCACAATGGAACTGATTGATGAGGCGGCAATTAAAGTGGTTGTCGGTCCCGAAAAGAAATCGCGCAAGATGAGCGATAAGGAAAAGAGACTGACAGCGTATCACGAAGGCGGTCACGCGATTGCGACATATTACCTCGAAGGGCAAGACCCCGTGCACCAAGTGTCCATTATTCCGCGCGGCAGAGCAGGCGGCTTTACCATGAGCCTTCCGAGTGAGGACAAGAGCTATCGTTCCAAGAATGAAATGCTTGATGATATCGTTGTGCTGATGGGCGGCAGAGTGGCAGAGGCATTGGTGCTTGGCGACATTTCTACCGGCGCGAGCAACGACATTCAGCGCGCTACCGATATTGCAAGGAATATGATTACGCGCTATGGTATGAGCGAAAAGTTAGGTCCGATTACCTTCGGCGATGAGAATGATGAAGTCTTTCTCGGTATGCAGTACTCTCATGTGCGCAATTACAGTGAAGAAATCGCTGCCGAGATTGATAAAGAGGTCAATCGCATCATCAGCGAGCAGTATGCAAGAACCGAGCAGATTTTAAAAGAGCATATGGATTCTTTGGAACTGGTGGCAAATGCACTGCTGGAGAGAGAAAAGCTCGAAGGCGAAGAGTTCAAAATCTTGCTCGAAACAGGTGCTTTGCCGCCTGAAGAGGATGAGCAAGAAGAGGCTCAGGCAACTGCGGAAACTGCCGCAGAACAGCCGGCAGCACCGGAAACGCCTGCTGCACCGGAGCAGGTACCGACTTCCGATAGTCAAGCGCCTGCCGCACCGGAGCAAGCGCAGACTCCCGATAGCGAGAATCCTGCCGCACCGACAGAAGAATAAATATCTAAAACACGGTTGTTTTCAACCGTGTTTTATTTACTGTTTATTCACATATTTTTTATAATGTGTTGACAATTCTCCTATACTTTTAAAATGAAAGATTAAGACCTTTTACTGAAATTGAAAGGAGAGATAAAAATGGATACACATTATTATCAGCAACCCGGTGCGGCATCCGCTCAGGGAAATGTTCCGCCGCAAGGCAGCGTGCCTCCCTATGCGACACCAAGACCGGCGTATGTGCGCAAAACCAAATATCCGCCGGTTATCGGTAACGGGTTCGATGCTATGATGATGATTATCGCGTTTGCTTTTGCGGTGTTTGCTGTGCATGCGGTTTTCTTTTCCGGCTTTTTCAAACTTGGCTATACAGTGGCATATGTCCTGTGGTTTATTTTGGAAAACATTTATATATTCTCAAAATACAAACCGAAATTGAGTATTTATGCCATTATTTTAGCGCTTCTTTCTTTGGCGGCAAGCGGTGTGTTTGCGGTATATAATGATATTTTTATCAATCTTCCGTTACTGCTGTGCATCACGTTTTGCAACAGTGAATACTTTTTACTGATGACACGGCAAAACCTCTTTCCGGCAGGCGAAATCAGTGCGCTGATTGATGCCGCAAGATATGTGATAGTCATGCCGTTTGAATACATTGCAGCACCGTTTCGCTCGGCATTTTCTTCGCAAAAGAATGCGGGTAAAACGGAAAAACCGAAAGGGAAGACCGGGCAAGTATTGTTGGGTATTCTGATTTCAGTGCCGATTGTGGCAATATTGGTTACCTTGTTATCCAATGCCGATGCAGCATTTAAAGGATTAATCTCTAAAATCTTTTCTAATTTGCTGCTCTCGTTGGCAAAGCTGCTTTTAGGAGCCGTTTTGTTCCCGCTGCTGTTGGCACCTGCGTTTGCGCTGCGTTACGGTTTACCGGCAAGGGATGCAAAACCTGTCAGAAAAAAAGACCGGCATACATTCCCTTCGGCAATATCGCTTACGATTTTAACCAGTGTTTCTTTGGTGTATCTTATCTATTTATTTGCACAGCTTGCCTATTTCTTTTCGGCTTTTCAAGGTATTTTACCGGAAACCTATTCGGCAAGTGAGTATGCCAGAAAAGGCTTCTTCGAAATGTGCATTATATGTGCGCTCAATGCACTGTTTATTGCGCTGTCCATGGCATTTGCCAAGCGCGAAACAAAGGCGGAAATTGCGCTGCATAAGCTCTTTCAAAGTTTTATTGCGTTGGTGTCTTTGGTTATTGCCGCATCCTCATTCTCAAAGATGTACTTGTATATCCAGCTTTACGGTTTAACCAAAAAGCGCTTGCTCACCAGCATTTTTATTGTTATGCTGTGTGTCGTGTTCGTTGCACTGATTATCCGCATTTTTGCTGCCAGATTTCCATATTTTAAAATGATTACGGTTTGCTGCATTGCCTTGCTCATTGCAGTCGGTTATGCGAATATCGATTATCGGATTGCAGATTACAACTATCAGCAGTATCAAAACAATGCAGCCATAGCGGCTCACCTCAAACAAGATGGCGGTTTTATGGAAGAACTCAGCGATAGTGCAGCTGCGGTGATTGCAGAGTTTGCCGAACATGCCGAAGGCGAGGTGCAAAAGCAAGCGCAGGCTTGGTTGTGCGAGCTGTGGGGAAGAGAAAATGTCAAAGGGTACTATGCAGTGCCGCTTACAAAATCGGACACTTTGCTTTCATACAATACAGCGCGCCGACAGTCAACTCAAATTGTCGAACAGTGGAATGCACGCTATCACTATGATACATTCTTTACCTACTACGCGAACGATACCGATTCATATTATGAGAGATATGCCGATCAGTATAGCGACATCTATTCTTATGCACTCTCAAGGTTGCCGGAAGATTGTCAAGGGTATTGCTATGAGTATAACGAGGCACATACCTGAATTTTATTGAGCTGACTTATTTGAGGCACTATAGGTTTTGAGCAGATTTGCTCTATCCTATAGTGCCTCATTTTTTGTACTCGAAAGCGGACTATCCATCCAAATATTGCCTTATTTACCTGTTTTTTCTTGACAAAACTACTATATATTGTGTAAAATATAGTGTATGCGTTTATTTTGATTATAATAATTATAACATTAGGAGAAACCATGGCAAAGAAAACAACAGGCAGTTACGGCAACGAGGATATAGTCCACTTAAAAGGTCCCGACCAGGTGAGGATGCGCCCGGCAGTTATTTTCGGTTCGGACGGTATTGAGGGCTGTGAGCACTCATTTTTTGAAATTCTCTCTAATTCAATTGATGAGGCGAGAGAAGGTCACGGCAAAAAGATTATTATCACGCAGTATAGCGACAATTCACTGGAGATTCAGGACTTCGGCAGAGGCATTCCCGTTGAATTTAATAAAAAAGAGAATCGATATAACTGGGAATTGGTTTTTTGCGAGCTGTATGCCGGCGGTAAATACAATACCAACCAGGCAGGCAGTTCCTACACCTATTCACTGGGCTTAAACGGTTTGGGCTTATGCGCGACACAGTTTGCGAGTGAATATATGGATGCCGAGATTATTACCGGCGGCTTCAAGTATCATTTCCATTTTGAAAAAGGCTTTAATATCGGCGGGATGCAAAAGGAGCCCTACAGCGGCAGGCAGACCGGAACAAAAATCCACTGGAAACCGGATTTAAAAGTGTTTACGGATATCGCCATTCCTACCGAAAATATGCTGCAAACCATCAAGCGCCAATCGGTTGTTAATGCCGGTGTGCAGTTTGTCTTTAAAAAGCAAATCAGCGCTTCCAAATTTGAAAGCAGTGAGTTTTATTACGAACACGGCATTACCGATTATGTGGAAGAATTGGCGGCAGGCAGCGCCTTTACATCGGTGCAGTATTGGGAAAATGAAGCAGAGGGCAAGGACCGTGAGGATTTAGATACCTATAAGGTAAAAATGACCGCAGCGCTGTGTTTTTCCAACAAAGTGCAGTGCAAGGAGTATTACCACAATTCTTCTTTCCTGGAACACGGCGGCGCACCGGAAAAGGCGGTGAAAACCGCGTTTATCAGCCAAATTGACGCCTATTTGAAAAATAACGGTAAGTATGTCAAAACCGATGGAAAGATTACCATTCAGGATATTGACGACTGCTTGATTTTGGTGGTTTCCTCTTTCTCTACTCAGACTTCCTATGAAAACCAAACCAAGAAGGCGATAACCAATAAGTTCATTCAAGATGCGCTGACCGATATGTTCAAGCATCAGTTGGAAATCTACTTTATTGAGAATAAAGATGAAGCCGAGAAAATTACCAATCAGGTGCTGATTAACATGCGCGCAAGGGTGCGCGCCGAGGCTTCGCGCGTGGCGATTAAGACCAAGCTTAAAAACTCCACCGATATGATTAATCGCGTGGAAAAATTTGTGGACTGCCGCTCGAAAATCAGAGAAGAGCGCGAGCTTTATATTGTGGAGGGTGACTCCGCGAAGGGCTCCGTGGTGCAGGGGAGATTCCCGGAATTTCAAGCAGTGATGCCTGTAAGAGGTAAAATTCTCAACTGCTTAAAGAGCGATTACACCAAGATATTTAAAAGCCCGATTATTACCGACCTTATCCGCGTGTTGGGTTGCGGGGTTGAGGTGGAACTCAAGGGAAAGAAGAAGGATATCAACGATTTTGACATCAATGCTCTGCGCTGGAATAAAATTATTATCTGTACCGATGCGGATGTTGACGGTTTCCAAATTCGCACACTGATTTTAACCATGATTTACCGCTTAATGCCGACTTTGATTGAGCAGGGAAAGGTCTTTATTGCAGAGTCTCCGCTGTTTGAGATTACTTTCAAGGACCAGACCTATTTTGCCTACAGCGAAGCGGAAAAGGCAAAGGTTTTGGAAGAAATCGGTGAAGAAAACGCAAAAAAAGTGGATATTCAGCGCTCTAAAGGTCTTGGCGAAAATGACCCTGAGATGATGAATATGACAACCATGAATCCGAAAACCCGCCGCTTGATTCAGGTTGAGCCGGAAGGGGTGGAAAACACCTTTGAGATGTTTAACCTGCTTTTGGGTGACGACCTCCAGGGCAGAAAGGATTACATTACCGCTAACGGGCATCTGTATTTGGATGATGCCGATTTGATGTAAGGGGAGGAACTATGGCAAGAAAAAAGAAAAACAGCAAAGAAACCTCCCACATTGTGGAGTTGACTGATAATATCCATATTGAGGGTGCGGGCACAATGGTTGAACAGCCGATTACCCAAACGCTGACCAAGAACTATATGCCCTATGCCATGAGCGTGATTTTAAGCCGTGCCATTCCGGAAATTGACGGCTTCAAGCCTTCGCACCGCAAGCTGCTCTACACCATGTATATGGACAAGCTTTTAGACGGCAAACGCGCCAAGAGCGCCAAAATTGTGGGCGATGTGATGAAACTGAACCCCCACGGCGACAGTGCGATTTATGAAACAATGGTGCGCCTTACCAAGGGAAATGAAGCGCTGCTCAACCCTTATGTTGACTCCAAGGGTAATTTCGGTAAAGCCTATTCGCGCGATATGAAATTTGCCGCTTCGCGCTATACCGAAGCGAAGCTGGCACCGATTTGTAATGAGCTGTTCGGCGATATCGGTAAGGACACGGTTGATTTTGTGCCGAACTACGACAACACCATGAAAGAGCCGACCTTGTTGCCGGTCACTTTCCCGACGGTGCTTGCCAATGAAACCACCGGTATTGCGGTCGGTATGGCGAGTTCTATCTGTTCTTTCAATTTAAAAGAACTGTGTGAGACCACCATTGAAGTACTGCGCAACAAAGACCATGTCATCGGCGATACGCTGCTCGGACCGGACTTTCCCGGCGGCGGTTACTTTATTTATGATAGAGAAGCCCTCGAAAAAGTATATGAAACCGGGCGCGGCGGCTTAAAAGTGCGCGCAAAATATGAGTATGATAAGAAAAACCACTGTATCGATATTACCGAAATTCCGCCTACCGCAACGGTGGAGGCAATTATCGATAAGGTGGTCGAGCTTGCCAAGGCGGGAACGGTCAAAGAGGTTTCCGATATCCGCGATGAAACCGGTATGCAGGGCTTGCGCCTAACCATTGATTTAAAGCGCGGCACGGACCCGGACAAGCTGATGGCGAAGCTCTTTAAACAAACACAGTTAGAGGATTCCTTCTCTTGTAATTTCAACATTTTGGTGGATGGCACGCCGCGCGTGATGGGTGTGCGCGAAATCATAGAGCAGTGGGCGCGCTTCCGCATTGAGTGTGTGCGCCGCAGAACCGCCTACACCAGAGATAAGCGCGCAAAGCAACTGCACCTGCTTGAAGGCTTGCAGAAGATTTTGCTTGATATTGATAAAGCCATTAAAATCATTCGCGAGACTGATGAAGAGGTTGATGTGGTGCCGAATTTGATGATTGGTTTCGGCATTGACAAAGTGCAGGCGGAATATGTGGCGGAAATCAAGCTGCGCCACTTAAACCGTGAGTTTATTCTTAAGCGCACGAAAGATATTGAAAAAATTCGCGAAGAAATTGCGCTTTTAGATGCAATTTTAGAGAGCAAATCCCGCATCAAGACCATTATTATCAAGGAATTGAAGGCGGTTGCCGAAAAGTACGGAACAGAGCGCAAGACTCAGCTTCTTTACTTGGATGACATTGCCGAAGAGGATGAAATTGAAGAGGTGCCCGATTACTCCGTGACCGTTTTCTTCACAAAGGAGGGGTATTTCAAAAAAATCACTCCGTTATCCTTGCGCATGGCTTCCGACCAGAAGCTCAAAGAGGGCGATGCAATTCTCCAAACGGTCGAAACCACCAATGCCAAAGAGGTATTGTTCTTCACCGACAAGTGTCAGGTCTATAAAGCGCGCATTTCCGATTTCGGTGATTCCAAGGCCTCTGTTTTGGGCGATTATATTCCGAGTGCGCTCGATATGGAGGCGGATGAAAAAACGCGCTATATGGTCATTTTAGATGATTACAAGGGCTATATGCTCTTTGCCTTTGATAACGGCAAGCTTGCCAAGGTAGATATGAGCGCTTATGAAACCAAATCCAACCGCAAAAAGCTCATAAAGGCATATTGTGCGAAATTCCCGCTGGCGGATTTGATGTACATTGAGGAAGACGCGGAGATTGTGTTGACATCGAATTCCACGAGAATGCTACTGCTCGATACGGCAATCATCGCTCCCAAAACCACAAAAGATACCCAGGGCGTGGCGGTGATGCGCCAAAAGAAAAACGGCTTTGTGACTTCCGTGAGGCGGTATGTACCCGGAGAGTTTGCCAAACCTTACCGCTATAAAACCAAAAACCTGCCTGCCCTCGGCGCTCTGCCGAGCGAAGAGGATGTGGGCGAACAAATGACCTTGTAAAGCGTTGCTTGACAAGGCCGGTTCGATATTCTCTATGCGGTTGAGAGGTCCGGCATAGTGCCGGTATCGGGAGAGCTTACGCCAAAACCTGATTTTTTCTGTTTCCGGTACAAAGGAATACCAACACGAAATGCATAAAAAAAGGCTTTGAGATTTCTTTGAAGGCTGAACTCCTATTGCCTTCATCGAAATATCAAAGCCGACATTGTTCTCTCGGCCTCCCGGTTTGAGAACACGGCGGGGAAAAACACAAACGCATCGATTTTCACCGCTAAGAATAGTTTAACCGCTTGGTTTTTAATCATACAGAACAAATTTTTCCTTTTAATAAGATAATATATAAAAAAATACTTGCATTTCACAAGCGATTATGATATGATATCAAAGTTACAAAATGTTTTGGAGGTAAAAAGCACATGGCTTGGTACGGTTATTTAATTGGAGCAATCCTGATTGTGGCTTCTATTTTAATTATCATTTTGATTTTGATGCAGGAGAGCAACACCCAGGGCTTATCCGGTGCAATCGCCGGCGGTGCCGATACTTTCTTCGGTAAGAATAAGGGCCACACAATGCAGTCCAAACTCAAGAAATTGACTACCATTCTTTCCATTGTCTTTTTCGTAGTGGTTTTGGCAGCATTTATCGTTTTGCTGTTCGTTTAGTTTAAAATCAATTAGGCGGATACATTCCGCCTATTTTTCTTTTGCAAACAAAACCGGGCTTGTGTACCGGTTTTGCAATACAAAGTGACTGAAATTCATGTTGTTGATAATGAGTGGGGAGGTGAGTATGCTTGCAGTATATCGTGATGGACTTGGAGTGGAATAATGTATATTCTTCCAAACGCGGGATGTTTTTTAATGAAATCATCGAAATTGGCGCAGTTAAGTTAGATGAAAACTTTCGCGAGATTTCCCGCTTTTCACAAACTGTCAATACGGCTTTGGGCAATCGCCTGCGCCGCAAGGTCAAAGAGCTTACCCACATCACCAATGAAGAAATCAATAACGGCTCCGGCTTTACAAGGGTAATGAGCGATTATCGCCACTGGATTGGCAATGTGCCGAGCGTGGTGATGACATGGGGCAACACTGATGTGTATGTGATGCTTGAAAATTTCAAGTATTTTTCCGGTGCAGATATGATTCCCTTTATGCACTACTATGCGGACTTGCAAAAGTATTGCCAAAATATCTTAAAAACCGGCAATGAAGCGCAATTAGGGCTTTCCACGGCTGCGGATATGCTGGGGATTTCGATTGAAAATTTGGAATTGCACAGAGCTTTGGAGGATGCGGCGCTGACTGCCGAGTGCCTGCGCAGAACCTACCGAAAAGAAAAGCTCGAAAAGTATATTTCGAGCTGTGATGAAGAGTTTTATGAGCGGCTGTACTTTAAGCCCTATGTCATTCGCGATTTAAACTCTGCTGCGGTTGACCGCAAGAAGTTTAACACTTTCTGCCCGAACTGCGGTACAAAGATGCGCAGGGTGAGCAAGTGGTCGTTTAAAAACGCCTTTTTCAGAGCAAAGTTTAACTGCGATATGTGCGATAAGAAATATAAAGTTTCACTGCGCTACAAACAGTATTATGACTATGTGGACTTTAAGAAAAAGGTGGAAGAACTTGTAGATAAAAAAGAGAACGAATAAAACCGCTGTTAAATATGAACAGCGGTTTTCAGCGTGTAGAAAAACTTGTTTTTCTACACGCTGACAGATGTTGAAAGAGTGAGATGAAATTTGCCAATCTCTGCGCTGAGCTGTACGATGGTACCGCAAGCAGAGATTGGCAAAAACGCAAAATCGCCGTATTTACGG
>JAFRLX010000036.1 GCA_017430965.1 Clostridia bacterium
ACATTTGAAGAAGCATCAAGAACGATAGCGAGTTATATAGAACTCTACTACAATTCCGACAGACTTCATTCAGGTATCGGATATATGATTCCAAATGAATTTTTCACTCTTCTATGTGTCCAAAAAACTTGACAACTTTCATTGTGGTGGCAAGACAAAGCCTTGCATTTAAAATGCGCGCAAAGCGCGCAAACTTCATTCAGCGGCTCTGCCGCTGCTGCTCCTCATGTAGGGGCGGATACCATCCGCCCGCACAGAGCGCAAGCGACATCGGGGACCCCGAAAAGTATTGCGCAGCAAATACTTCATATGCCGCAGGCAATACTTCATGTGCTTTGCACACTTCATTCAGCGCTCCGCGCTGCTGTTCCGCATTCCGCACTCCGCATTCCAAATTCAGCAAGTGCGCCACTGAACACTGAACACTGAAAACCGAACGCTGTTCGCTGCGCGAACCGGCACTTAGAACAAGCCGGTAATCACACCGTTTTGGTCCACATCAATGCTCTCCGCCGCAGGGCGCTTGGGAAGCCCCGGCATGGTCAAAATATTGCCGGTGAGCGCCACCACAAAGCCGGCGCCCGCATTCACCTTTAATTGCCTGACCGTAATGCGGAAGCCTTCCGGCGCACCAAGCTTCTTGGCATCATCCGAGAAGGAGTACTGTGTTTTTGCCATGCATACCGGCAGGTCGCCGAAGCCGAGCGCTTCAATCTTTTCCAGCTGCGCTCTCGCTTCCTCGGTAAAGTCAACGCCCTCACCGCCGTAAACCTTGGTCGCAATGGCATGAATTTTTTGCTCAATGCTTTCGTGAATATCATAGCAATAGCGGAAGCTGTTTTCCTGCTCACAGAGCCTGACAACCTCTTGTGCCAACGCCTTGCCGCCTTTGCCGCCAAATTCCCACACGGTGGAAGTGCATACATTCACGCCTAACTTTTGGCATTCGCGCTCGATGCAGGCAATTTCCTCATCGCTATCCTTGCGGAAGCGATTGATGGCAACCACACAAGGTAAGCCGTAAACCTGCGTGATATTGGAAACATGGCGCAGCAAATTCGGAAGTCCTTTTTGAAGCGCTTCCATGTTTTCGGTTTTCAGTTCATCTTTATCTGCACCGCCGTGCATTTTCAGTGCGCGCACGGTGGCAACCACCACCACTGCATTCGGCTTCAAGCCGGCAGCGCGGCATTTAATATCCAAAAACTTTTCCGCACCGAGGTCGGCGCCGAAGCCCGCTTCCGTTACCGTGTAGTCGGCAAGCTTGAGTGCCATTTTAGTGGCTATCACCGAGTTGCAGCCGTGTGCAATATTCGCGAACGGACCGCCGTGCACCAGTGCCGGTGTGCCCTCTAAAGTTTGCACCAAATTGGGTCTGATGGCATCTTTTAACAGAGCTGTCAGCGCGCCTTCCGCTTTGAGCATGCGCGCCGTAACCGGCTCTCCTTTGATGTTGTAAGCAACAATGATGTTGGCAAGCCGGCGCTTTAAATCCGCCAAGTCGTTTGCCAAGCACAGCACCGCCATAATTTCGGAAGCAACGGTGATATCAAAACCGTCATCCCGCGGCAAACCGTTTTTGCCGCCGCCTAAGCCGTCCTTAATATACCGCAGCTGTCTGTCATTCATATCCACACAGCGCTTCCAAGTTATGTTGTTGCGGTCAATATCCAGCTCATTCCCCTGGAAAATATGGTTATCCAGCATGGCGGCAAGCAAATTGTTTGCAGCGCCGATTGCATGAAAATCACCGGTAAAGTGCAGGTTAATATCCTCCATCGGCACCACTTGAGCGTAGCCGCCGCCGGCAGCACCGCCTTTAATGCCGAACACAGGTCCGAGAGAAGGCTCGCGCAGCGCTACCATCACGCGCTTGCCGATGTTGTGCAACCCGTCCGCAAGACCAATGCTGGTGGTTGTTTTTCCCTCTCCGGCAGGTGTGGGCGTGATGGCTGTCACGAGCACCAGATGCCCGTTGGGCTTAAATTGCTCCATCTGCCTTAAATCGACCTTTGCCTTGTAGTTGCCGTATTGCTCCAAATTCTTTTCATCAATACCGGCAGCGGCGGCAATGTCTCGAATGTGCTGCATGTTTGCACCTTGTGCAATTTCAATATCTGTTTTCATAGTTCCTCCTTGACAAATAAGGAATTTGTCGAGGTCTGCGACCTCGCAAAGCCTTATTAATGAATAGTGAATGATGAATAATGAATAATTGTGGTGGCAAGGCTACGCCTTGCAATTTAAAGATTTCTCGACAAGCTCGAAATGACTGAATTCTTAATGTTTACAAGGAATTTTACTTGTGTGTAAGGACAAAATCTATCAAATAGAGCGAAGCGGAACGAGTGCGGGTGTCCACCCTGACAGGGTCCGTCCCTTTTGTCACTTCGTGACATTTCCCCGCACTGCGGGGAATCACCCTCAATTTTTCACTTAGCCGAGCAACACATAGTGTTGCGAACGCCAAGGTTCCGGGCACCAACTCCAAATCTTTGATTTGGTTAGTTGGTCGGGCTCTTATTCATTATTCATCATTCATTACAAATAAGGATTTGGGAGCCCGCAAGGGCTCCACAAATCCTTATTTGCCGCAATCGTTCAAATAATACTCTTTATCATACACCACATCTGCCATAGAGCCTGCTGATGCCCATAAAGCATCTGCCTGCTCCTTCCACTCACTGTAGCCGTGAATATCGGCAGGGAATTCCAGGTAGTGGTGTTTAATCTTAGAAGCAATCGAACTGTAGTGCAGAAGTTTTTTAATGGTTCTCGGGCGCATTTTTCCTTTCATCACACCCTTAACAAGTCCCCGGATTAAATCCTTCTTTTCCTGTTGCTTATCCACCTTCCGGTTGAGTAAATTGCTCTTGAAAATCAAGTTGTGCTTAAACTCATAGTCATTTTCTTCCGGTGTGCAGTCTACCGCGCCCGTCATGGTGGCAAGCAATTCGGCAAACGCTGCGCCCTGCGTGCGCTGGTAGCGCACATTTGCGCCCCACATTGCTTCGGCTGTCGGTGCCTCGCCGCCGCTCATTGCAGCGCCGATTTCTTCGGCGGCAATGTCTACCAAATACCACGCAGCTGTCACGCCTTCCCCATTGCTCGGTTTGGTCAGGCAGGCGCTGTCACCCAGTGCTGCAAAGCCGTCTGCCACAAAGGAATACGGCGGGCGGTGATACGGCACGGCGCCTCTCTCCACTCTATCGACACGATAATCGGGAATGCGCACATTCTCCAAAAACTTTTGCAGGCACCTTTCACCGTATTCATAAGACATATTGGCACCAACGCCGACAATCGCACCCTGCTGTGTTTCGCGCGGTGCAATCCAAACTTTGTAGTAAGGCCAGGAAATGGTATGGCGAATGTGCACCTTTTCCGGTTTTAAAAAGGAAACATAGTTGACCGTGACATAGAACTTGTCACTATCCTCTAAGCTGAAATTCTCACAAACACAACCCTGCGGCAGTTTGGTCCTTGCCACGGCTCCGATGCCCGAACAATCGGCAACAAGCTTAGCGCGCACCTCTATGCTCTTTTGAGCTTGCCTGAGCTTGGCACCGACCACCTTGTCGCCTTCGATAAGCAAATCCTCAAAGGCGGTTTCAAATTGAAATGCTGCCCCGTACTCTCCCGCCCAGCGCACCAGGCGCTGAATATAAGCGGGCAGTTTCATCACATAAACGGTATGCTCGTGGTACTTTTCCCACCTGCCAAGAGCAGAGCGGGAGGCAGAAAACTTAAAGGAATGCACAAAGTCATTGCCCTCTTCCGGCGCAGGGGCGCCGTAGCGCTCCATTTCGCCCAAATCCATATGGAAGATTTCCAGGCGTTTGCCGAGATTTTCCTGTTTGTCCCGGTCGACAACCAGCACGCGATAGCCCTGCTCTGCCATTCTTTTGGCAAAGTAGAGCCCTGCCGTGCAGGCACCGATGATTAAAATATCGTATTGCATAAAACCTCAAAATAATGCGGAGTGCGAAAGGCGGGCAACACAGCGTGTTGCCCCTGAATGTGCCGCATCTCCGCTCTTTAAACTCACTATTACAGCTTCGCTCGCTCTTCTGTTATTCCGGGTATGCGAAATTAACCGCACCCTCTGCTATCTCCACTGTGAATTTGTTCTCATAAATCACTTCACCGTCAAGCGAATAGGCAAAGCCCTCGGGAGCAACAATTTCCACTTTTTTCGCCTGTCTGTAAATGATAATGTCCTGCATTGCCGGGTCATCCAGATGCTTACCCTCGGTGTAGGTGCCTAAAATCTTGACAAAGCGCAGCCTGGAAATCGGCTTAATCATGCAAACCTCAATCAAACCGTCATCCACTTTGGCTCTCGGTGCGCATTTGAAGGAACCGCCCACATACTGACCGTTGGCAAGGGTGCAAAGCAGACATCTGCCATCCGGATTAATCACTTCGCCATCGGCTCTGACCTTGCACTTGTTCTTCATGCTTGTAAGCAGAGCGGTAACAATGCCTTTAGTGTAAGCACTCTTGCCGCCATGACCTGTTTTATCTCTTTGTTTATTAATGGTAATGGCAACCGTGGTATCAAAGCCGAAGTTGACCACATTGTTGGAGTAGCGGTCACCCACTTTGAGCAAATCAATCTTCTTATCCTCGGCATTCAAAAGAGCGGCAACATCCATAAACTTTTCCGCACCGCCGAATACCTTGACAAAGTCATTACCGCTGCCGCAGGGGTAGCAGCTGACAGAAGCATTCTCAT
The DNA here is from genome assembly GCA_017430965.1 of Clostridia bacterium. Lineage (GTDB taxonomy): Bacteria > Bacillota > Clostridia > Oscillospirales > Acutalibacteraceae > RUG714. The sequence goes on from JAFRLX010000036.1 coordinate 4,739, forward strand.
AGCCGACTGCGCCGTTAAAGACTTCATTGACCGTGCCGTCACCGCCGCAAGCGATAAAGCGCACTTTTTCGTTCGGATTTTCGGCAAGGTAGCTCTTGACATAATCGGTCGCATCGCCCACTGCCTTGGTCAAATAGATTTCGCAATCATCCTTTTGCGGCAAAGCCTCTAACTGAGCGCGGATGTTTGCCTCGTTATCCTCTGTTCCCGCATGCGGATTGACAATAAAAATATACTTCATCTCTATTTCTCCTATCTATTTAATAATAAAATTCCTACAGTAATCAATGCTTCACCTAAAAGATATGTGAGCATCACGGTAAAGTGGCGCTTAAAAATTATGTCTTTCTTTTCGTGGTAGCGCACCAGGAACAGTGTGCAGTCCGAAGTAAAGAACATTACCGCACCGATATAGGCAATCAGCGCCGCTGCGCCCCAGTTGGTGAGCAGCTGCATGAAAGCGAAAATATTCATGGTGCTGTTAGCGATTAAGTACAGGTACATCGGCACCACCATGATTTTCGGCGTGTTTTTCTTGACTGCCAAGATAATTTTGAGCGCAATGGCTAAATACACAACTGCCAGAGGCGCCACAAAATACCACTTCACTTCCGCGAACTTAATGTTCGGCACATACACCAAAATAAAAGTGATATGGCTGATTAAGAAAGAAATGCCGCCTGCCGTAAACCAGCCGTTCCCCTTGGGAATGAGCAGCACATCGCCCAGCCAGCTGGTAGCGATTGCCGCAATGAGAACATAATTGAGCTCTTCACCGGCGGCAAGGGCAGCAAAAATATAATAAGCGAGCAAAAAGATTAAGAGCATCGGTTTGGTGATGGCTCTTTTTTTGCTCTCATCTGTCCAGGAATGGTATAAATGCACGGCACTTGCAACAATAAACAGCGCCAAAAAGATATAAGCGACCATATTATTTCTCCTTTTAATATATAACTATATATTAATAAATTAACAATTAATTGGACATTTGTCAATAAATATCACTAAAAAGCACCCATAAAAATGTGATTTTTTAACAATTTTTGATTTTTTTCAAAAAAAGCTTGCATATTGCAAACACTCGTGCTAAAATACTATTGAATTGTAATATTCGAATATTATCCAAGGAGGAATTGATTCATGAAAAAGTATGAGCAGCCGGCAATTGAGCTCATCAAGTTTTCAGTGATGGAAGTTTTAGCTACATCTGAAAGTGAAGCTACTTCTGATAGCTCTTCCGAGTTTGACACTGAAGTTATCACCGGAATCTAAAAGAAAACAATTCAAAATAAAAGCAGCACTTGCGCAGTGTTGCTTTTATTTATTTCTGTTTCAAATCTTAACCCCCTGCAACGGTACAAAGCGGTTTCATGGCACCAATCAAAGCTTGAATAAAAAAAGCAAAGCAACTGCTTTGCTTTTTTCTAAATGCCGATTCTCGGGGTTTGGTACGGGTCAGTGGTCGTTTGCTGTTGCTGCTGCGAATGTGCAGAGCTGCTTAAAACATCTTTCAGACTAAAGCGAACAAACTCCGCAACCGGTTTTTCATAGTTTTTCAAAAGCATATCCCACCTGACAAAAAAGATTTTTCTTTCTTAAAGCATAGCACATTTCCATAAAAAACGCAACATTCTTTTCTATTCATCATAAGCATTGCCAAGTCAAATCATAAGTCTAAGAAAACGGTGTAAAATAATAAATAGATATTTACAAGCAATGTCAACTGTGCTATAGTGAAAATACAGCACAGCACTTTAACGCTCAAAACCGGCGGAAAGGAGATGTTACCATGAACCGGCAGGAAAACCTTTGGGAAGACCCCGCGCTTAACAATCCCCTGTTATTCTCTCAGCCTTACTACTGTGCGGCGAACGATGATGACGATGAGGATGATTACGATTATGATGATGACTACGATGATGAATATGACGATGATGAAGACGACTACGATTATGAGGAAGACTACAACGACTACCGCGAAAGTTATGAATCGTATGTCGAGGAGTATGCCGATGATGACGATGACCGGTATACGGAAAATTTAGATGATTTCAATGAACTCGATAGTCTTGATGATGACGATGAGTATTAATCTGTAATATAAAAAGTAAAACGGGCTGTGATGCACAGCCCGTTTCACTTTTACCAAACTTCCTTTATCACATTATAACTGCTGTCAGTATAGTAATAGAACAAGTAAGCATATAACTGCCCGTCATCCCCGCGCAAAAATGCAATGGCACTCGGTTGATCAGCATATTCATAACCATCGTAGTTGTAAAAGCTGGTGAGACCGCCTTCACTGCCGGCATACCCTTTTAATTCAAAGGGGTTTGCCTGTGTTGCAGCGCAAAGAGAACTATAATCCGCATCATCTTCCCTGAGATAGAAGCCGTCATACCCCAAATCGCTCAGATAATCGGAATGCAGGTTTTCTTTCCCCTCTAATAAGTTATCTCCGCTTGAAGCAGACTCTTTAAGGAGGAAAAAGCTGTCATTATCTTTCCCCTGATAGGTATCCTCACAGTATAAGCATTCTTGATTCGCTGTGGTTGTCACCGTGTAGCCGAACTCGTCTATTTCAAAACTTGCCGATTCTCCGGAAACCGTATAAGCTGCTGTTTTGGTTTCACCGTCTTCATTCCCGATAAATTCGGCAACGACAGTGCCGTCATTTTGAAATCGAAATGAAACATAAGAGTCACCCGGTTGCACAAAATTGGATTCCCACAAATCGGAACAAAGCTGCTGCTGAAAGTCGGATACCGTTGCCTCAGTCTGTTCTTCCTGTTGAGTCGTACTTTCGGTCAGTTCTTCTTCCGCTTGCGTTTCCAATTGCGAAGCTCTTCGCATTAATCTGAAAATAGAACAGCCGCTTAATGTTCCGGCAAGTAAGCTGACGATGCACAGAATTGCCACTATGCTCAGTAGTTTTTTCTTCATTTCTTTCCCTCCTGATTCAGTAGTCCGTAAAAACGCGCAAACAATATAATAAATATACACTATTTCCGGTTGTTTTGCAATCCTTTCTCCTTCTCTCACTACTCATGATGGCAAGAATTGATAATTTGTATTGACAAAAAGCACATTTTAGTATAAAATATAGCAGCACGAAAAAACAGGGGCCATTAGCTCAGTTGGTTAGAGCAACCGGCTCATAACCGGTCGGTCCGGGGTTCGAGTCCCTGATGGCCCACCAAGTAATATATAGGGGTATAGCTCAGTTGGTAGAGCAGCGGTCTCCAAAACCGCGTGCCGAGGGTTCAAGTCCTTCTGCCCCTGCCAAAGTCAAACAGCACCGAAAGGTGCTGTTTTGCTTTGGCGGCAGAATTGGACTTGACCCCGAGGCACGCGAAGCGTGCCGGGCGGCTTCGCCGAAGCGCTGCCGGTGGCAGGTGGAGCGAGGCGAAGTTGGCGCAGCGGTCAAAATTTGCAGGCGCTCCAAGCCGTAGCAAATTTTGGGCACCGCAAGAGGGCAGTTACAGGTTGTCCTTC
>JAFRLX010000037.1 GCA_017430965.1 Clostridia bacterium
ACCCACCGCGCGCTATGCGCGCACCCCATAGGGCGGTTTCATAAAATGCAAAGCCTTGCGACTGAACACTAAACACTGAACACTGAACACTCAAATAAGGATTTGGGAGCCGCAAGGGCTCCACAAATCCTTATTTGTCGAGGTCTGCGAATAGAAGGGCAGTCTTGACAAAAAAAGTGAAAAACCATCACGAAACCTAAAGGTTGCCTTCATTTGGCGGTTTTGCCATAAAATGGTAGAAAAAGGTGATTTTTAATTACTTTTGCACTTTTTGTGATTATTTAACGCCGTAAATTATCCTTTTGCAGGGAAAAGCTTTCTGTGCGGGATGTTCTGTAATTAGTTGCCCGGCGGCAACTAATTGTGATAATCACTAATTGCGGTTATAATTATTTTTCACTTATGCTAATAGCATTTTGCTAACAAAATAATATATAAAATATACGGTATATTTTATTTTAAAATATCCTGTTCCTTTCGTTTCAAGTCTTTTCGACAGCCTGCTCCGGAGCTGCTCCGGAGCAGGGAGGCTTGAAAATGCGAGGGCGCTACCAATGTCATTTTGTTCAAATGATATTGGAACTATTGTGTATTTTTTACAGAGGCAATTGGCAGATGTCGCTTGCCGCAACAAAGCGCATAAACTCTTGTGCGTTTTGCATTGGCAAGGCGATATATGGTCAGCTGCTCGGGGCGGGCTTTTTGCCGCGCTCGTTGCTTTCTGTTTAAAAGAATATCTATTTTTAAAAATTCTGTGAAAGGAAAATGAAAATGAAAAACACAAAAAAGATTTTAGCAGTTGTTTTATCTGTTATGCTCTTACTTTCGGTTATGCCGTTTGCAGCATTTGCAGCAACAGGCGTTGCAAACGGTGCCGAGCTCAAGGCTGCTATCGCAGCTGCTCAAGATGGCGATGTCATTGAATTTACCGCAGATGTGACAGAGTACCCCGCAACAAGCGGCGCACTCGTTATCCCGGTAGACGGCAAGGATATCACCATCGACCTCAAAGGTCACACCCAATATTTCCGCGTTAGCGGTGAAATCACTATTACTTATCCCACCGATTTATTCGTGCTTATGAACGGCGCAAAACTTACCGTTATCGACAGCGAAGGCGGCGGCGCTATCTATGCAACCTACGGTGCAAACTCTTCCGCTTACATTTTCAATGTGCTTGACTCTTCCGAGCTCGTTATCAACGGCGGTACCTTTGTAATGGATAAGGCAAACCGCGGCGGTGTTATCGTTTACCAGAACTCTGCAGACGCCAGCACCACCATTAACGGCGGTACATTCCAAACCGTTCCGGACCCGACCGCTACAAGAAGTTATCGTAACTACATTGTCAATGACACCCGCGGTGAAGTGGAAATCAACGGCGGTACCTTCACAACCGGTCAGAATTTTGACTATGTTATTTCCGAAGGCAACACCACCGATACCAAACTTACCATTAACGACGGTGAGTTCAACGGCACTATGTCACTCGATGTTTCCAAGGCGGATACCACACTCAACGGCGGTACCTATTTAACCCGTGAAGGTGAGCCGAATACAGCTGTTTCTGCTTACCTTCCCGTTGATCAGATTATTGACAGCACAACAGGCGAAATCAAGAATGTTGATGCAAGCACAGTAGCAAGAACAAATTCTGATGAGTTTGCAACAATTGATGCTGCATTTGCTGCAATCGCTTCATCTACAGGCACAATTGAATTGAACATTCTTGAAAATGTTACTGCTACAAGCGTTCTTACACTTAACAATGCTCAGGTTCTTAAGATTCACCTTAACGGTAAAACAATTACTGCTGACGGCAACGGCAAGACTGCGGCAAATGTTCCTCACATTAAGGTATATCCCGGAACACAGCTTAGCATCTATGGCCCCGGTTCTATTGTGACCGCTAACACACCTAATCCGTATGACGGCGCTCTTATTAAGGTTTATGGTGCTGCTGATGATTCAGGTGCAGCTTCAAAAACATATATTTATGATGGCGCTGTAATCAGCTCATCCGGATATGGTATTTCTCTCTTCCCTGCAGCAGGAACAAAAGCTGCATACAATGCATCCATTTCTATTAGCAACGGTACTGTTGAAAACACTTCAACTCACGATGCTGCTGCTATCGCAGTTTCAGGTAACATTCAAACCGGCGATTCCGTAATTACTGTTTCAAAAGCCACAATCACAGGTAACAGCACCAAGGGCGTTGGTGTATTCGTTGGCGGTAAGGCTACTGTTAACTTCACTTCAAGCTCAGTTGCAACAGTTTCAGGTGCAACAGGTATTTACCAAAAAGGCGGTACAGTTAATTTCGGAAACTCCGCTTCTAATGTAAGCGTTATCGGTAACGGCGCAAGCGCTGACTATAAGTACTACGGCAACGGCTTTGTTGCTACAGGCGATGCATATGTTATTGACAACTGCGGTTATCCGGCAGGCGCTCCTGTTTCAACTATTAACAACAGTAAATTCACCTCAACTAATGGCGAAGCTGTTGCAAGTTATGTAAAACAGGATGATGCTACTCAGACCGGTGATTTTGAAAGAGTTGACGAAATTATCCCCGCAACTTCTACCGCAGTCTTCTCCAGCGATGTAACTGCTCTTGCAGTAGATGGTTATGAAACTGTTTACGATGAAGAAGCCGGCGGCTATGTGGTTGAAAAAGATACCCACAGCGTTGCTGAATTAAATGGCGTAAAATATGATACCTTGCAGGCAGCATTGAGCGCTGTTTACGGCACCGGTACCGTGAAGCTTCTTCAAGATGTTACCGTAAGTGAAAGACTCAATGTATTTGACAATACTACTCTTGATTTGAACGGCTATAATATCACAAGCACCTATGCAGGTAACGGCGGCCTTACGATTTGTAATGCCAACCTCACTGTTACGGGTGAAGGCACCATTTCTGCCAACAGCCTTTCCAATTCGGCTAACGTTTTTGTTTCGCTTTATACAGTCGGTGATGCAAGTGCTTCCCTTACCGTTCAGGATGATGCAATCATCGAATCCAACGGTTACACTGTTTCTCTGATGTATGGTAGTGATACATATTCTAAGAATGTTACCATCAATGTGGAAGGCGGCGCAGTGAAGAGTTCCGCCAATCCGCCGATTTCCATCAATGGTCAGGTGACCAACCACACCAATACCATCAATATCTCCGGCGGTACAGTGGAAACCACCAATACTAATGCTGCAGCTATTTTTGCTTCCGGTTATGCAAACTGGAATATCTCCGGCGGTACTGTGAAGGGCGGCACCGGTATCTACGCTAAATCGGGTAATATCAATATCTCCGATGATGCTAATATCGTAGCAACAGGTGCTCAGTCTGATTATCAGTATGTCGGCAACGGCGCTCACTCCACCGGTGATGCTATTGTCATTGATAACTGCGGTTATCCGGGCGGCGAGCCCAGCGTAAACATCAGCGGTGGTACAATCACTTCTGCAAACAATGCGGCAGTTGCCAGCTATGTAAAACAGGATGATGCTACTCAGACCGGTGATTTTGAGAGAGTTGACGATGTCATTCCTGCAGAGTCTACTGCAGTCTTCTCCAGCGATGTAACTGCTCTTGCAGCTCCCGGTTACAAGACCGTTTATGATGAAGAAGCAGGCGGCTATGTTGTAGAGCAGGTGAATGCCAATAACGGTTCTTCCTTAACTTTGGACGATGCTATTGCTTTGAATGCATATCTTGATATCGATGCTTACGGCGTAGATGCTTCCAAGGCTTATGTGAAGCTCAACTATAACCAGAATGCAGACATCAGCAAGACCAAGGACTTTGAGGATATTATCATTCCGGTAAGCGAAGCGACCAAGTACATCAAGGATGGCGATCCGTTCAGCGGCACCTACAAGTTCTCCTTCAAGATGGCTCCGGCTCAGTATGCCGAAGACGTTTCGATTGAACTGTATGCTGATGATGATGCGGCAACGCCGGCATTTAGCGTTACCAGAAGCATCAAGACCAAGTGTGAGCAGTTTATCGCTAATGGCGGTGCATTAGGAGCCCTCTGTGAAGCTGTGGCTGACTACTGCCAGGCTGCACAGTTCTACTTCGATTATGATGCTCCTGCAACCGCATCATACTACAATGATGGCGTTACATCCTTAGAAGCAGGCGAAATGGAAGTTCCGACCGCTTCTGTCGGTATCAGTGCAACCAACTATTCCTTCACCATCGTTTCCGGCTTAGAGGCTAACGTCTTCTTCAGCGGCAGCTTGAAAGTGACAGGTGTTTCCATTGATTCCACTAAGGGCACAGGTCTTGTAAAGGCAGCAGTCACTGCGAAGCAGGGCAATGCTTGCATCAACATCAAGGGCATTGCTTCCGGTAACTTGGATAACCTTGTAACGGTTACCACCAACACCGGTTCCATTTCCCTTGCTGCAACCAATATTGCAAAGGCAATCGTTGCTTCCAGCAACAACATTGACTTTGTCAACCTTGCAAGAGCTCTGTATCTCTACAGCGTTCAGGCGAGCGCATACTTTAACTGTTAGTCAAGGATAAAAGGAGTCGAGCCTAAACAGCCACTCACTAGCACTTTTTGGCTAATTTATCCGATTTTTCGTTGATTGGCGTCAGCCAAACTGCCTCAATATCGAAGAAATTATCTCAAAAATTGCTTCGCGAGAGGTGCTTCGCAGTTTTGCTTGCCTATGGTATATTGCCATCATGCAAAGCGGTGGAAAATGCTGATGCATAGCGAAAAACTAAAAAATATCAGGGTAAAAGAGGCAATCAAAACCTATTTTGACTCGGCTTCTTTTACCCGGGGTTTGCTAAATAATTAACGAACAAACTAACACTAATTCGAGTATTACAATTCACCCGGCTCCGCGCTTCGGCGCGGAGCCTTTTTTAATTAGTGTCTTTAGACAGTTGAGCAAAGCGAAACAAAAATCCACCCGCTATGCGGGTGTGCAACAAATGTTATACAAATAGCGGTTAGCCGTTAGCATATTAGCAGTTAGCGAGTAGGTGGGACACCTGTACCCTCGTCCAAACAAACTTCATAACAGAAAGAATTTGCAAGCAAATCCTTTAAGTGTTATTGCGTTTGTTTCTCCTCTCCCCAAAAAGTTTTCTGCGAAATACTTTTCGGGGGCCCAATATATACCGCTACGCTCAATTTAAGATTTCTCGGCAAGCTCGAAATAAAAAATCTTCACTCTGTTGTTATTTCTCACAATTATCTCGATAACCACTTTGTCATCTCGACCGAAGCGGAGAGATCTGATAGAAAACAGCTAAGCGACGAGATCCCTCGACTTGCGCTCGGGATGACATGTAAAGTAAAACAATAGGCACAAATAAGAGCCTCTTTAGAGGTATGCCAAGGTGGCAAAAACAATAAGGCTTGAATAAAATGAAAGCCCGCGTCTTGAGGCGCGGGTTAGTAACCGGGGCTTATAGCCGACTTCGCAAACCACCCGTTTGAACGGGTGGTATTGATTGAATAATGAATATTGAATGATGAATCGTTGTGGTGGCGAAGCGGAGCTTCGCATTTAAAATGTGAAACACAGTTTCGCTACCTTTAATTCCGAATCTGCATTCCGCATTGCAAGTCCCTGTTGATAAAACAGTTGTTTTTTATTTTATAATATGATAAAATATATATAACTTTGTGTTTTTACAGTAAATGTAGGGCGGTTTTCATTTCAGCTGCTCTTTTAGGAGGTTAACTATGGGTACATCCTATTCAATCGGAACTCTTTTGATTGCGATTGTGTTTTGGGTCGCAGAGTGTATTGCTTTTCCGCTATTCATTAAAGCACAGTGGCCGAAGAAGTGTGTCAAATCCTTTATTTGGAAAGTGATTGCCGCTTCCATTTTTGTCGGCTACGGCGTGTTTGCTTACTTCAGCGCCAAAAATGCGTGGGGCAACAAGTTCTTTGAAGTTTTCTCGAGAGATATGGTTATCGGGCTTTCGCTCGGTTGGCTGGGCGATGTGCTTTTACACCTGACAGCGCTTTCCAAAAAAGAAAAACCCTCCAAAGCTTTTCAAGGCGGCTCTTTTGTGGCGGGTTTGGTTGCTTTCTTAGTCGGGCATATCTTTTATGTGCTTGCGTATATTGAGGGCATTAAAGCAGTCGGCCGCTGGAGCAAATCCACCATTATCACTATTATTATTGAAGTGGTTATTCTGCTTGTGGCATTTGTGGCGGCAGAACTGTTTGTGGCTAAAATTAAGCTTGGCATTGCCGCTGTTCCGGTTGCGGCGTATGCCATCACCATCAGCACCATGCTGGTGTGCGCGGTTTCGCTTGCGATTTATGCGGCAAAGTATTCCGTGCTGATGAGCATTGTGTTGGCGATTGGCGCCATCCTGTTTGTGGTCAGCGACAGCACGCTGGTATTCTGCATTTTCGGCAGCGAGAAGGCAAAGAATTCCTACAAGCTGAAGGTTGTCAACTTAACCACCTACTTTATCGGGCAAATGATGCTCGCCAGCGCAATTTTCTTTTGCGGCAATATTAAACTTTACTAATTTTGACAGAGAAGGTACACATATATGGCAAATCTCGATAAAAGCTATTCCCCCCAAGCGGTGGAAGATAAGAATTATCAATTTTGGTTAGAAAAAGGCTATTTTGAAGGGCAAATCAAAGAGGGCGTGCCCGCGTATTCCATTGTGATGCCGCCGCCGAATATTACCGGGCAGCTGCACATGGGGCACGCGCTTGACAACACCTTTCAGGATATTTTAATTCGCTATAAAAGGATGCAGGGTTTCGGCACATTGTGGATGCCGGGGACCGACCACGCCTCGATTGCGACGGAAGCAAAGATTGTTGCCGCCATGAAAGAGGAAGGGCTCACCAAAGAGGACATCGGCAGAGAAAAGTTTTTGGAGCGCGCTTGGGATTGGCGCCGCCAATACGGCACAAGAATTGTTACCCAGCTCAAAAAGATGGGTTCCTCCTGCGATTGGAACAGAGAGCGCTTTACGATGGATGAGGGCTGCTCCAAAGCCGTGCGCAAGGTGTTTGTGGACTTATATAAGCAGGGGCTTATCTACCAAGGTGAGCGCATTATCAACTGGTGTCCGCATTGCTGCACCTCGATTTCCGATGCCGAGGTAGAGTATGAGGAAAAGGATGGTTCTTTCTGGCACCTGCGCTACCCCTTTGCCGATGGTTCCGGCTATGTGGAGCTTGCCACAACCAGACCGGAAACAATGCTCGGTGATACTGCCGTGGCAGTGCACCCTGAGGATGAACGCTACAAGGATATGGTCGGCAAAATGTTGATTTTGCCGCTTGTCAATAAAGAAATTCCGCTCATTGCCGATGACTATGTCGATATGGAATTCGGTACCGGCGTGGTAAAAATCACCCCGGCGCACGATCCGAACGACTATGAGGTCGGTTTGCGCCACAACCTGCCGGTGATTACCGTTACCACTGAAGATGGGTACATGAACGAGTTTGCAGGCAAGTATGAGGGCTTGAGCCTGGCTGCCTGCCGCAAAGCCGTTGTGGAGGATTTGGAAAAAGAGGGCTACCTTGTCAAGGTGGAGCCGCTTAAACACAATGTCGGCACCTGCTACCGCTGCCATACCGCGGTAGAGCCGCGCGTTTCCAAGCAGTGGTTTGTGAAAATGGCGCCGCTTGCAGCGCCCGCGATTGAGGCTGTGCGCAAGGGAGAAATTAAGTTTGTTCCCGAGCGTTTTTCCAAGATTTACTACCACTGGATGGAAAACATTAAGGATTGGTGCATCTCGCGCCAGCTGTGGTGGGGTCACCAGATTCCCGCTTGGTACTGCCCGGATTGCGGCGAAGTGATTGTGGACTATGAGGACCCGAGCGAATGCCCGCACTGCGGTTGCAAGAATCTCGAAAGAGACCCCGACACCTTAGACACTTGGTTCTCCTCCGCGCTGTGGCCGTTCTCGACCATGGGTTGGCCGGAGCAGACACCGGAACTGGAGTATTTCTTTCCGACCGATGTGTTGGTTACCGGTTATGATATTATCTTCTTCTGGGTTGCGAGGATGATTTTCTCCTCGATTGCCTATACCGGCAAAATTCCTTTCCACACCGTGTTTATTCACGGCATTGTGCGCGATGCGCAGGGTAGGAAGATGAGTAAGAGCCTGGGCAACGGTATCGACCCGCTCAAGGTCATTGAGGAGCACGGTGCCGATGCGCTGCGCTTCACCCTTGCCACCGGCAACAGCCCCGGCAACGACATGCGCTTTAGTGAAGAAAAAATCACTGCATCCTCCAACTTTGCCAATAAGATTTGGAATGCGGCGCGCTTTATCAACATGAACTGCGAGGGCAAGCCCATTGACCATGTGCTTCCCGCAGAACCGGCGCTGGAGGATAAATGGATTCTCTCGAAATTCAACACCCTCGCCAAAGAGGTCTCCGAGAATTTGGACAAATACGAGTTGGGCGTTGCGGTCAGCAAGCTCTATGACTTTATTTGGGATTACCTGTGCGACTGGTACATTGAGTTGGCGAAAATCCGCTTTAATGCCGATGAAAAGAGCGCCAAGACCGTGCGCGAGGTCATTATTCACGTGATGAGCGAAACGATGAAGCTGCTTCACCCGTTTATGCCCTTTATCACCGAAGAAATCTGGCAGACAATGTCCGATGAGTGCGAAAGCATTATGATTTCCAAGTGGCCGCAATACAGCGAAGCGCTCCACTTCCCCGAAGCGGAAGCGGAAATGAACAGAATCATTAAAGCGATTCGCGCCATTCGTAACCGCCGCAATGAAATGAATGTGCCGCCCTCAAAGAAGGCAAACATCTGCATTGCCACCGAGTATACCGATACCTTCCTTGCCGCTGTGCCCTTTATGCAGCGCTTGGCAGGTGCCGCCGAGGTCGAGGTTGCAGGCTCCTTTGATATGCCCGGCGCCGTGCAGGTGGTCACTGACGATGCGACCATTTACATCCCGCTTGCCGAGCTCATTGACTTTGAGCAGGAGAGAGCGCGCTTGGAGAAGGAAAAGGCGGCAGTGGAAAAGAAGTTGGCACAGATTAACGGTAAGCTTGCCAATGAAGGCTTCCTTGCCAAAGCGCCCGAAAAGGTTGTTGAAGGCGTGAAGGCAGAAAAAAAGGTGATGGAAGAAAAGCTTGCCAACATCAACAAGAGCATTGAGAATTTAGGCTGATGAATTACGAACAAACCCTTCTAAAAATTCATTCTTTTGATAAATTCGGCACCCGTTTAGGATTAGAACGGGTGTCTGCTTTATTGCGCCGCTTGGGAAACCCGCAAAAAAACCTCCGCTTTGTGCACATTGCGGGCACCAACGGCAAGGGTTCCGTGAGCAAAATGCTGGCGTGCATTCTGCAGGCGCAAGGAAAGTGCGTGGGGCTGTACAGCTCCCCTTATATCGTGGATTTCAGGGAGCGCATTCAGCTTGGCGGTGAAATGATTGCCAAGGAGGATTTGGTGCAGTGCGCCGCGGCGGTGTTTCAGGAGGTGGAGCAAATGGAGGACACGCCGACCGAGTTTGAAATCATTACCGCCCTTGCGCTCTATTACTTTGCCGCAAAGCACTGCGACATTGTGGTGCTTGAGGTGGGACTCGGCGGTGTTTATGATGCCACCAATGTGATTGATACCCCGCTTTTAAGCGTGATTAGCTCTATTTCTTTTGACCATATGGAGTATTTGGGCGATACCTTGGCTTCCATTGCGGCGAACAAGGCGGGGATTATCAAAGAGGGCGGTCAGACCGTGCTCGCCTACTCGCAGGCGCCCGAGGTGGTTGAAGTTATCGGGAACACGGCGGCAGAGCGCCACAATGCACTGCTCATTTGCCAAAACAAAGCCCGCGCCTATAACGGAAAAGCTTTTTTATATGAAGATAAGCTTTATGAGCTTTCCATGCTCGGTTTTCACCAGGTGCAAAATGCCGTTACGGCGATTGAGAGCGCAAAACTCTTAGGCTGCAGCGATGCGGCAATCTTTAAAGGTGTAAAGGCGGCGCGCTTGCCGGCAAGGATGGAACTTGTGTGCAGAGAGCCCGCCGTGATTTTGGACGGCGCCCATAATCTCGATGGGGTGGAAGCGCTGTGCAAGACAGTCCGCCACTTTTTCGGGGATAAAAAAATCATCGCTGTTACAGCGATGATGCAGGAAAAGCAGTGGAAAGAAAGCCTGCTGAAAATCGAAAGCATTGCCGATACCGTGATTGCCACAAAAGCTTCTAACCCGCGCAGCCTGGAGGCGGCGGAAATTGCCGCTTTTTTGCACTGCCGGAGCGAAGAAAACCCCCGTGAAGCAGTGAAAACGGCACTGCGACAGGCAGAAGAAAACAGTTTGGTTTTAATTTGCGGGTCACTGTACCTTGCCGGAGATGTCAGGGGAATGTTTGAATAGTTAAAAATGTATTTTTGCATTTCTTCCGGAAAGCCTAACCGACTCTTTGTGAAAGGGCGCCGGACTTTTTGACTTTCGCGCTCAAAAGCAGCGCTAAGAGCAGTTTCACGGCATCCGGTATCAAAAAAGGAAACACACACCAACCGAGCACTGTCAGCAAGCTGACAGTGCCGTTGTTTCTTATGTATAACACCATAAACCACGCTGTACCGAAGGCATAGCAGGTCAATAACCCGACTGTCAAGGAAACTGCCTTTACAACTGTTTTGTTTCCCGCCAAAGAAGTAATGAGCCAATAGATGCCCGCCAGCAGCAAAAAACCGAGCAGATAGCCGCCGGTATTGCCTGCCAGCGCGGCAAGCCCGCCTTTAAAGCCGGAAAAAACCGGGATACCTGTTGCACCTAAGAGCAGGTAGGTGAGCACGGCAAAAAAACCGTTTCTTCCGCCCAAAATGCTCAGCGCCGCAAACACACCGAAGGTTTGCAGGGTGAAGGGAACGGTGGTGGGAATGCTCACCCAGGAGCACAGCGCAATGATTGCCGCAAAAATGCCGATAGAGGCAAGGTCGGCAGCGCGGAAAGTCGGTTTTGTTTTTGAGCCGGAGTTTTTCATATCAACAGTATAGCGAAAGAAAAAACCATTGTCAACTAAAAAATGCATTTTAGTTAACAATGGCTTTTTCGACAAATAAGGATTTGTCTCTGACAAATCCTTATTTGTCAGTTTTCAGTTTTCAGCTTTCAGTTTTCAGTTCCACCCCCCGCGCGCTATGCGCGCACCGCCCTTGATAGGGCGGTTTCATAAAATGCAAGGCGAGGGCAAGAAGATTTAAAACCCAAATAGGTTTTGGTTGCCTCTTTTTCCATAATATTGCGTTAAAACGCCTTGCAATGCGTTAGCA
>JAFRLX010000003.1 GCA_017430965.1 Clostridia bacterium
CGCCTTGCATTTTATGAAACCGCCCTATCAAGGGCGGTGCGCGCATAGCGCGCGGTGGGTGAAACTGAAAACTGAAAGCTGAAAACTGAAAACTGACAAATAAGGTTTGGCGAGCAAACAGCTCGCCAAATCCTTATTTGTCTACGCCCTGCGGGCGTAGACTTTGCTGCCCTTTTGCAGGCACACAAAGCCGCTGGGAATTTTCATCCAGTATTCGCTGCCCCGCTGTACAATCACGGCATCTGCCTTGGTGCCGGTTCTGAGCACGGCTTCGGCATTCGGGTTTTTGCTGGTGGCGTGTTTTTTGCCGTCCGCCGTTAAGTCTTTGACCTTTTTGGCGGCATAGTTCGTGCCGGGACCGGTGCGCACCACCATGTCATACAGCAGCACATACCTGCCATCGGTATACTTTACCGCCGTGGCGGGTTTTTGCTTTTTGGTGGGTTTGAGCAGGTAGAACCAACCGGCTCTGTCCGCGCCCAACACAGAGGGTTTGCAGTACACCTCGTGTTTGGAGGCGGAGTAGGTAAAATATTTGCTGCGGTTGATACCGTTGACAGTGGAGGTCCACTTGTCGGCATAGTAGTAGGGGTCAAGCACAATGAGCTTGCCGCTTTTGAGAATACCTGCCACATACACAAAGTGCCCTGCCGAGGAAAAGTAGCCCTCACCGCCGACATTGGCGATAACCCCGTAGCCTCTTTTGAGCCAGGCAACCACCTTGTCGGTGCTCGTGGTGCCGGCATAGGCGATGCCGTACTTTTTCTTCATGTAAGCGCACACCGCTTCCATATCGGTGCCCTCGTTGTCGCGGCAGCCGGCTGCCAGCAGTGCCTTTGTCCAGTTTTTGAGGCTGACCTTGTATTTTGTCAGGTTCATCAGCGCCATCAGAGAGGCGCACACACCGCAGCCGCTGGTGGCAACCGTCGCCGAAGGGTGCGCCGGTGAGGGGTAGGGGATGGATGCGCCTAAGGTGCCGTTTTGCTGGATGTAGACATAGCTCATCTGTTTGTCACCTCGCTCTCATCCTCACAGTTGTAGCAATCCTTTTGCGTGGGCTCGCAAACCGTGCCCATCAAGCGGTTTTCGATGTGCGGGCGCACAAAGCAGTAGTAGCTGAACATCAGTATAAATTGAGCGGTAAATGCGCAAAACAGTGCCGGCGCAAAGCGGCAGAGCAGCGCGGCAATGCCTGCGGCAAGCAGCGCACTGAGCGCGTAAACAATGCAAAATTCACCTTTTGCAGGAATCGTTTTCATCTCATTCAACCTTTCATGAATCATTCGGAAGCGGAATGCGGGAGGCGGCAGCGCATGCCGGAACTTGTGCTGCACAGCGCACCGCCGCAGCTTCAAGCTGCACATTGCGCACTTCAAACTGCAAAAGAGGTTTGCCTCTTTTGCCCGCTCCATTCTATGCAAAAATGCAAAAAAATGTGCAAAACAATGAATAATGAGCAAAAAATATGCAAAAATTCAGCATTTTTTCTGTATAAAAGGGTTGAAAAATGAATAAATATGCATTATAATAGTGGCATTGTTATATTTATATTATATAAAGGGGAAAACTATGAATAAAGCAGATATCAAAAAAGTCGTATTAGCTTACAGCGGAGGCTTAGACACCTCTATCATCATTCCTTGGCTCAAGGAGAATTACAACAACTGCGAAGTGATTGCCGTTTCGGGCAATGTGGGGCAGGCGAGCGAGCTGGAGGGCTTAGAGGAAAAAGCGCTCAAAACCGGTGCGAGCAAACTGTACATCGAGGATTTAACCCGCGAGTTTGTCGAGCAGGTCGGCTTTGAGGCAGTCAAGGCAGGTGCGAAGTACGAGGGTGATTATTTACTCGGTACCGCTTTGGCGCGCCCGATTATCGGAAAGCGTTTGGTGGAAATTGCGCTTGCCGAGGGTGCGGATGCCATTTGCCACGGCTGCACCGGCAAGGGCAATGACCAGGTGCGTTTTGAAATGGCAGTCAGAGCCTTTGCGCCGGATATGCCGATTATCGCTCCGTGGAGAGAGTGGGACATCAAGTCGCGCGAGGAAGAAATCGAGTATGCGGAAGCGCACAACATTCCGCTCAAAATCAGCAGAGAAACCAACTATTCCAAAGATAAAAACATTTGGCACTTATCGCACGAGGGTTTGGATTTAGAGGACCCGATGAACACCCCGCTTTATGACAAGGAGGGTTTCCTTGAGATGTGCGTGGCGCCGTGGAATGCACCGGATGAGCCGACCTCTATCACCATCCACTTTGAGAAGGGTGTGGCAACGGCGGTTGACGGTGTCGAGCTTGACCCGGTGGAGCTGCTCACCAAGCTCAACGAAGTGGGCGGTGCCAACGGCATCGGTCTGGATGACCTGGTGGAAAACAGAATGGTCGGCATGAAGAGCAGGGGCCTGTATGAAAACCCCGGTGCTGCCATTCTTTACAGAGCACACCAGGTGCTCGAGACCATTACTCTCGACAGGGAAACCATGCACTATAAGGAGTTGGTCGGTGCCAAGTTTGCCGAGCTGCTTTACTACGGGCAGTGGTACACTCCGCTCAGAGAGTCGCTCCAGGCGTTTGTGGACAAAACCCAGGAAACCGTGACCGGTGATGTCAAATTTAAGCTCTACAAGGGCAATATCATTAATGACGGTGTCTGCTCTCCCTATTCGCTTTATGATGAAGAGGTGGCGACCTTTGATGAGGACACGGTTTATGACCAAACCGATTCCAAGGGCTTTATCAGCCTGTACACCTTGAGCACAAAGGTGTACGCGAGAATGAAAGAAAAGAACAAATAAGGATTTGGCGAGCTGTTTGCTCGCCAAACCTTATTTGTTAGTTTTCAGTTTTCAGTTTTCAGTTTCACCCACCGCGCGCTATGCGCGCACCGCCCTTGATAGGGCGGTTTCATAAAATGCAAGGCGTAGCCTTGCGACTGAACACTAAACACTGAACACTGAACACTCAAATAAGGCTTTGCGAGGTCGGAGACCTCGACAAATCCTTATTTACAGAGGTAACTATGGAAAAATTATGGACAGGGCGTTTTCAAAAGCCCTTAAATGAAATAGCAGATGCATTCAATGCTTCCATCGGTTTTGACAGCCGCATGTATCAGCAGGACATTACCGGCTCTATGGTGCATGCCGCCATGCTTGCCAAGCAGGGCATTATCAGCCAAAGCGAGCAGGAAAGCATTGTGAGCACGCTGGCGGACATTTTAGCCGAGCTCGACAGCGGCGCGCTGGAGATTGACAGCGCCTGCGAGGATATCCACATGTTTGTGGAAGGGGAGTTGACCAAGCGCATCGGCGCGGTCGGCAAAAAGCTCCACACCGCCAGAAGCCGCAACGACCAGGTTGCGCTGGATTTGAGGCTGTACCTGCGCGAGGAATGTGCGGTGGTGGAAGAACTGCTCGGCGAAGTGATTGCGGCGATTGTCAGCGTGGCAGAGAAGAATACGGACACCATCGTGCCCGGCTACACCCACCTGCAGCGCGCCCAGCCGATTCTCTTTGCGCACCACCTGCTGGCGTACTGCGCGATGTTTGAAAGGGATATGGCGCGCATCGGCGATGCCGTGGACAGAATGAATACGGCAAGCCCCATCGGTTCCTGCGCTTTGGCAGGCACCACCTACAACACCGACAGGGTCTATGAAGCACAGCAGCTCGGTTTCGGCGCCCCCTGCATCAATAGTATTGACGGCGTTTCGGACAGGGACTTTTGCCTGGAATTGATGAGCGCCTTTTCGATTGTGATGATGCACTTGTCGCGCTTTTGCGAGGAGTTGATACTGTGGTCGAGCTGGGAGTTTGCTTTTGTGGAGCTGGATGATTCCTTTACCACCGGTTCTTCGATTATGCCGCAAAAGAAGAATGCCGACATGGCAGAGCTGATTCGCGGCAAAACCGGCAGGGTTTACGGCAATTTGTTTGCCCTCTTTACCACACTCAAAGGGTTACCGCTTGCGTATAATAAGGATATGCAGGAGGATAAGGAAGGCATTTTTGACACATTGGATACACTCAAAATGTGCCTGCAGGTCTTTGCTCCCATGGTGGCGAGCATGAAGCTCAAAAAAGAAAACATGCTCGCGGCAGCCAAGGGCGGCTTTATCAACGCCACCGATTTGGCGGACTACCTCACCAAAAAGGGAATGCCCTTCAGAACCGCATATAAGCTCACGGGGCAAATTGTGGCATATTGCATCGAGCAGGGCTGCGATTTGGAAAGCGTACCGCTCGCCCGGTACCGGCAGTTCTCGGAGCTGTTTGAAAGCGATGTGTTTGAAGCCATTTCCCTGCAAGCCTGTGTGGAAAAGCGCATTTCACAAGGCGGCACCGGGAAGGCAAGCGTTGAGGCGCAGATAGCACATTATAAAGAACACTAAACAAACGGAGGTTCCCTCCGTTTTTTTAGTGTTCGGTTTTCAGTTTTCAGTTTTCAGTGTTCAGTGTGTGGGCAAAGCTTCGCCTTTTTCTGACAGCAATGCCTTATTTGCCACCACCAGCGCATAGCCTTCATGCACCTCAATGCGCGCCGCTGCGCCGGTAAAGGCGTTGCTCACACCGAGCGGAAAATCGGCTGTAAAGGTCATTTGCTTTGCAGGGTATTGCAGCCCGCTTTCGCTCAGGGTCACCGCCGCTTCCGCCGCAAACACGGAGAGAAAGCCCGCGGCACTCTCCGTAAACGCCAGCTCCGTGCCGGTGACAGTGGCAATTTCCTCTTTATCAAACAAAATGCCTGCAGCGCCGCGCTTGGCAAGGTAGGTGAGCGTTTGCAGGTTGGCAACGGTGTGGGAAAGCCTGCCGCCGGTACAGCCGAGCAGCCAAAAGCGCCGGTAGCCTTTCTCCAAGGCAAATTTCACGGCGGCAAGAGTGTCCGTATCGTCCTTTTCCACCGGCAGTTGAATCACGTTATTTCCCGCGGCAGCAAAGCCGAGTGAATCAAAATCGCCGATAATCACATCGGGCGTGGTGCCCTGAGCGCGGCAAAAGCGCAGCCCGCCATCCGCCGCAATCACAAAGGCATTGGCGGGAATGGTTTCATCGCCGTAATACTCACCTGCGCCGCAAATGCAGCAAAGTGTTTGTTCCATGTCGAGTCTCCTTGTTTTTTGTAGCTCTATCTTACCACAAACGCCCCGGGAGCGCAAGGCGCGGCTTTTCCGGTGTTCGGTGTTCCTTGTTCGGTTGTGTCGCTGTGAAGCCGGTTAAGTGCAGTTTGTTACATTTTAGCAACAGATGTAATTAATACTTGTATATCCTGTACAAATATGATATGATGAATATAACTATGATTGTAACAAATTAACGGAGTTGGCATCATGAGTAGAAGAAAGAAGAAAAGCAATAAAAAAATTGTTGTCATCGTGGTGATTGCAGTCGTCCTTTTGGCAGGCGTGCTGGTCGCCGGTTTACTGCTGACAAAGGACAAAAACGCCGATACGGCTACCGTGCAGGCGGTGTCAAAAATCTGTGCTTCCGGCAATGCCGCAGGCATTGGTAATGTCTACGCCGGCATGGTCGAAAGCCAAAAGATTGTCAATGTCAATGCCAACACTTCCAATAAGATTGCCGAAACCTATGTCAAGGTCGGCAGCACGGTTAAATCCGGAGATAAGCTCTTTACCTACGACATGACCGAAAACGCTATGAATGCGCGGCAGGCAGAGCTTGACATTGAAAAGCTCAACAACAATGCCGAATCGCTGCAGGAGGAGCTTTACCAGCTCATGGAGGAGCGCGAGGAAGCCTCGAGCAGCGAAAAGGATACCTACTCCATCCAAATTCTCCAAAAGCAAAACGAAATCAAGCAAAATGCCTATGACATCGAGTCCAAGCAGCTGGAGCTTGCCAACCTCAATGAGGAGGCGGCGGAGGCAACTGTCACGGCGCCGATTTCCGGTGTTATCCGAGAGATTAAGGATTTGAGCGAATCCTCCGCCTCCAATGTTTACATGACCATTATGGCGACAGGTGATTACCGCATCCAGGGCGTGATTAATGAGCAGAACATTGAGGACATTAAGATTGGCGAAAAGGTGATTATTCACTCGCGCACCAAAGCCGACAAGCTGTGGTACGGCAAGATTGTGGAGATTGATAAAGACAACCCGATTTACAAGGATGAAAACAGCGCCACGGCATCTACCGACTATGCGTTCTACATCAGCTTAGATTCCACAAAGGGTTTGATGCTCGGCGAACATGTGTACATAGAAAAGAACTTAGGGCTTTCAAACGATGGAAAAATTCAGCTGCCCGCTTACTACATCATGGGTGCGGATACCGATAAGCCGTATGCCTTTGCCGACAAGGGCGGCAAAATCGAGAGAGCCTATCTCGAACTCGGCAAATACAACAAGCAGACCAACACCTATGTGGTGCTTTCCGGCTTGGAGTTGACCGATTACATCGCTTACCCCGATGCTTCTGTCCGGCTCGGTATGCAGACCGCAAGGGAAGATGCATAAAGCAAGGCAAAGCCTTGTAAAGAAATCTCACAAACATGATGACAGACCGATTTCCGACCGCCGACTGCAAATAAAGGATACAAAATGATTATTGAAGTCAAAAATTTGTATAAGGACTATTACTCGGGAGAGCTTGTAGTGCCTGTGTTAAAGGATGTTTCCTTCAGTGTGGAAGAAGGGGAGTATCTGGCAATTATGGGGCCTTCAGGCTCGGGTAAGTCTACCCTGATGAACATTTTAGGCTTGTTGGATAAGCCGACTGCAGGTGCCTACCGCCTTGCGGGGGAAGACACTTTGGTGCTCAGCGAAAAGCAGTTGGCAGCGATGCGCAACCAAAAAATCGGCTTTGTGTTCCAGCGTTTTCACCTGCTGCCGAGCGACACGGCGCTGCAGAATGTGATGCTGCCGCTGACCTATGCCGGCGTTCCTGCCAGGCAGAGAAAGCAGCTGGCAATGGATGCGCTGGAAAAGGTCGGGCTTTCCGACCGCCTGGATTTCAGACCGAACCAGCTTTCCGGCGGGCAGAGCCAAAGGGTGGCAATCGCCCGGGCAATGGTCACAGAGCCCGCCATCCTGTTTGCGGATGAACCTACCGGTTCGCTCGATTCCGAAAACGGCGAGCAGATTATGGAACTTTTTGAAATGCTCAATGCGGAAGGTGTCACGATTGTGATGATTACGCATGAGCGCGAAATTGCCAAACATGCCAAGCGCCTGCTCTACATTCACGATGGCAGAATCAGCGAGAGTGAAGGGGGTGCGGTGCATGAGTAAATCCAAAAAATCCACCGTGATTTTCATTGTCGTGGTGCTGCTCATCATCGGCGCGCTGGCAGGCACTCTTATCATAATTAAAAACCTGCCCTCCGGCACACAAAATGTGTATGAGGTCAAAGATTTGACCATGTCCTCAAGCCGCGACAGCAATGTCACCAAAGGCGTGGTCACCAACAGTATGTCGCAAAGCGTTAAGCTCAAAAGCGATGAATCGGTCAGCAGCATTTATGTTTCCCTGGGGGATGTTGTTTCAATTGGCGACAAGCTCTTTACCTATGATTTGCGCTCCTTACAGCTGGAGCTGGATAATAAGCGCCTGCTGGTGGAAAAAGCTAATGTCAACATCTACGGCGCACAAAAAGAACTCGACAAACTCAAGAAAACCGAGCCGATTGAGGACCCGACCGATGATGATGAATATGAGCCCGAAGGCGAGAGCCAAACCCGGTCAATCCTCAACACAACGGTCGACGGCACCATGAAAGCCTACCAGGGCAACGGCACCAAGAAACACCCCTACACCTACTTGGTGGCTTCCGGTGCGACCATCACCGCCAACTACATGAAGGCGCGCTGCATTGAGCGCCCCGAAAAGCGCTATGAGGTGCTGGAGTACCGCGAGGATGATAAGGTCACGGGTGTGCTCATTTACAAAGTTTTACTTGTGTTTAAGATGGACGGCACCTTCGATTTTGCCCTCTCCCAAACCGAGGACGGTTTTCACATTGATGTGGGCGACGATGAGTCCTACACGCAGAGCGAGCTGACCTATGCGATTAACCAAAAGCAAATCGAAATCAGCAATTACGAGCTCGACAAGCAGTATGCCGAAACCGAGTATGCGAGCGTGATGTATAAAATCAAAAATTCCACTGTCTATGCCACAGTAGAGGGAACGGTCAAGACCCTGACCGACCCGAAGCAGGCGAAAACCACAGGGGAGCCCTTTATCCAGATTATCGGCAAAAGCGGTTACTATGTGCAGGGCTTTATCAGCGAGCTGCAGCTTGCCGATGTCACGAAGGGAGCGATTGTGCGCATCAAGAGCATTGCCGACAATGTCAACTGCAACGGCAAAGTCGTCGGCGTTTCACCCTATCCGGGTGAAGCGGAAAAGATGAGCACTGCCGGTAACGACAATGTTTCCTACTATCCGTTTGTTGTGTCGGTATC
Source organism: Clostridia bacterium (assembly GCA_017430965.1). Classification (GTDB taxonomy): domain Bacteria; phylum Bacillota; class Clostridia; order Oscillospirales; family Acutalibacteraceae; genus RUG714. Next base: position 8,427 of record JAFRLX010000003.1, read on the forward strand.
CTCGGCACAGAATTTAAAAATCGGCGATGAGGTGGAAATCAACCTCAACGAAAAAGCCGATGAAATCAATTACATCCTCAAATCCTTTGTGATGAATGAGGATGGCAGTTACTATGTCTACAAAGAGGGGAAGGACGGCAACCTGGTAAAGCAAAAGGTGGAAACCGGCATGACCCTTTACGGCGAGTATATTGAAATCACCAAGGGAATTGAGCAAACAGATTGGCTTGCGTTCCCCTACACCAAGGGCATTGAGGAGGGCTTGCCCGCCAAGCACTCCACGCAGAAGGAACTGTTCGGGGAAATGTATTAGCAGCGCTGCGCGCTGAGTGATGTTTTCGCTTTGCGAAAGTGAAGTTTGCCCAATGGCAAATGATGTATCGGCTTTGCCGAAGTGATGTTTGTGCTGCGCACAAGTTGAGGTGGCGCACACAGCGCGCGATGAAATGTAAAATTTAGAAAGTAGAATGTAGTATGTAATTTGTCATCCTGAGCGTGAGCGAAGGATCTCGTCGACAAGAAGCAACTTGCAGAATCGGGAGATTCTTCGGCAACGCCTCAGAATGACAGAAAAAAGTCATTTCGACCGTTCATTTTGTCATTTCGACTTATTATTTTGTCATTTCGACTTATTATTTTGTCATTTCGACTTATTATTTTGTCATTTCGACCGAAGCGGAGAAATCTTTAAAATGCGTTGTAAAGTAACGCCATCGCAATTCATCATTCAACACGCAACATTCAAAATTTATAAAGTGCGAAGCTTGCTTCGTCACTACAATAAACGACTTTAATTTCAGGCAAATTATTGCCTGACAAGGGAAAGGCTTTATGGAAGATATTAAACTTGCATTGCGGGGAATCTGGTCGCACAAGCTGCGCTCCATTTTAACCATGCTGGGTATTATTATCGGTATCGCTTCGATTATCGCGATTGTATCGACCATCAACGGCACCAATGAGCAGATTAAGAAAAACCTCATTGGTGATGGTTCCAACGCGGTCAGAGTGTCGATATATAACCAGGATTACGAAATGGATTTTGCCGTGCAGCAGGCGCCGCAGTGTGTCAAGTATATCGGCGAGGACTTAATCAAAAAGATTGAGAAATTAGCCGAGGTGGATATGGCATGCACCTACCACAACCGCAACGCATATTCCAATATCTATTACCAAAACACCTCTCTTGCCGGCGGCACGCTCATCGGCTCCGATATGAAGTATTTGGATGTCTTTAACTATGAGGTTGCCAAGGGCAGGGGCTTTTCCGATGCGGATATTGCTTCCTGCAAAAAGGTCGCGATTATCGATGAAAAAACAGCCGAAAACATCTTTCCGAATGCTGTTGCCATCGGCAAAATTATCGAGATTGAGAAAGAGCCGTTCACGGTCATCGGCATTATGAGCAAGAAGGATGAATTTGCCCCGACCATTAATAATATTACGGATTACTACACTTACAAAACCGATTACACCTCGGGCACCGTGCTCATTCCCGATGCCTGCTGGCCGACCGTGTACCAATTTGATGAACCGCACTTCGTGGCGGTCAAAGCCATCAATACCGACAACATGACTGCGGCGGGCAATAAGACTGCCGAGCTGCTCAATGACTATTATAAGCTTGATGCCGACACGGTCTATAAAGGCAACTCCGTGATGGAGCAGGCAAAGCAAATCCAGGCACTCAGCGAGAGCACCAATAAGCAGCTGGTGTGGATTGCGGCAATTTCGCTGCTTGTCGGCGGTATCGGCGTGGTTAACATTATGCTGGTTTCCGTCACGGAAAGAACCGGTGAAATCGGCTTGAAAAAAGCGCTCGGCGCGCGCAAATCCAGAATTTTGGTGCAGTTTTTGGTCGAAGCTGCCGTGCTGACCTTAATCGGCGGTATCTTGGGCGTAGGTGCCGGTGCAATGCTCTCTGTGATTATCGGCACGGTTTCGGAAGTGCCTATCTTAATCAGCGCGTGGAGTATTGTGCTCTCGGTTTGCGTTTCCGTGGTTATCGGTCTGGTATTCGGGCTGCTGCCTGCCATTAAGGCAAGCCGCCTCAACCCGATTGAAGCGCTGCAGAGAGAATAGCAGCGGCGGAGCCGCTGAGTGATATTCGCGCTATGCGCGAGTGATATGCCCTACGGGCGTGATATTTTTTGCTTTGCAAAAAGTGATATTTTGGCTGCGCCAAAGTTGTGGAAGGGCTCCGCCCTTACCCGATTTAGAATGCGTTGCTTTGCAACGCCACCACCATATTTGCCTTGGCAAATATATCATACTCGCAGAGTATATCATAGCAAATTATATCATACGCGCTTGTCGCGTATATCATTGTGAGCGCAGCGAACCCGGGAAGATGTCGGCGCAAGCCGACAGAGGGGTAGACCTGAAAACTGAACACTGAAAACTGAAAACTGAACAAGACAACCGCAGGTTGTCTTGTTCTTTATATTGACACTGTTTTCTAAAAATGATACAATAAAATGTATTTTTAATATTTAATATTTAAAATATTATACACTACATTATGAAAATGCATTATTGAGTACAAAGGGGTTTGTTATTATGCACTCAATCAGAACCAAAATAACGGCAATCACGCTCAGCGCCGTGATTATTGTCATGAGCGTTGCCGCCGGCTTCGGGGTGAGCGTTATCAAGAAAATCGGTACCCGCGATGCCGAGCAGGAATTGTCGCTATTGTGCCAAACAGGGCAAAAGAATCTCAACCATTACTTCGATAGTGTGGAGCAATCGGTGGAAATGGTCAGCGCCTATGTCGAAAGCGATTTGAACGGCTTGGAGGGAGACAAGCTGCAGGCGCACCTGGACAGAGTGAGCGATATTTTTGCAAAGCTTGCTTACACAACCTATGGAATGCTGACCTATTACTACCGCATTGACCCGGCAGTTTCCAAATCCGCAAACGGCTTTTGGTATGTCAATTTAGATGGCGACGGCTTTGTGGAACACGCGGTCACCGACATTTCCGACTACGACACCAACGACACTTCACAGCTGGTTTGGTTTACCGTGCCCAAAGCGACCGGTAAGGCGGTTTGGCTGCCGCCGTATATCACGGATAACCTGGATGTGCGCGTGATTTCTTACAATGTGCCGATTTACTACCAAAAGCAGTTTGTGGGCGTTATCGGCATTGAAATTGACTATTCGACCATGGCGGGGGAGGTCAACAATTTAACACTGTATGACAACGGTTATGCTTTCCTCAACGACAGCGAGGGCAACATCGTTTACCACCCGCGCATGGATGTGACTAAAATGAAAACGCAGCCCAAGGTTCCGGAGGGCTTATTGAGCGATAACAGCAGTTTGCGCTATACGTTTGAGGGCGTGGAAAAGCTCGCTTATTGGCTGCCGCTGAACAACGGCATGCGCCTGAATGTCTCGGTGCCGGTCAAAGAAATCAATGCCGACTGGTATCAGTGGACCAACAAAATCATTATCATTTTTGTCCTGCTGCTGCTTGTCTTCGCCATTGTGATCATGGTGTTTGTGGGCAGAATCACCAAGCCGCTGCGCGCGCTGACCAAAGCGGCGGAGCAGATTGATGAGGGCAATTATGATGTCGAGCTCGATTATAAGGGGAACGATGAAATCGGCATCCTCACCAAAACCTTCCAGAAGGTCACGGCAAATTTGAAGAGCTACATCACGGACCTCAACGATTTGGCATATGCCGATGCGCTCACCTCACTGCACAATAAGGGCGCTTTTGATATCTGTATCAAAGATATGGAGTCAAAAATCGTAGAGCCGCAGCCGCCGAAGTTTGCTGTTTGCATCTTCGACTGCAACCGCCTCAAGAGAGTCAACGACCAAAACGGGCACGACAAGGGCGATATCTACCTTCAGGAGGCAGCCGCCATTATTTGCGAGGTGTTCTCGCACAGCCCCGTGTTCCGCATCGGCGGGGATGAATTTGCCGCGCTGCTTCTGGATGGAGATTTTGAAAACAGAGATGCGCTGTTAGAGCAGTTCGACCAACTGTGTGCTGCCAAGCGCACTGCGGAAACGGCCGCTTGGGAGAAAGTGGATGTGGCGCGCGGTATTGCGGTCTATGACCCGCAGGAGGATGAATCGGTCAACGATGTCATTCGCCGCGCAGATAAAAATATGTATGAAAACAAGTGGCAATCCCGGAAGGAGGATGAAAACCGGGAAAAGGTGGAACAAAGCTGAGCTGCCGGCAATCACTTGAAACCGTAAACCTTTCACTTGGCAAAGACCACGGGAGGAATAAGAAATGTTGAAAAAAAGGCGTATCAAGCGCTTTCTATGCTTTGCACTGTTGCTTGCCCTTGTGGCGGCGGCATTATTGCCGGCTGCCGGTGCGCGCAAAGAGCAGAGCAAAACCGTGCGCGTCGGCTGGTATGATTCCACCTACAATACCGTGGATGATGCCGGGCACCGCTCCGGCTATGCCTATGAATACCAGCTCAAGATTTCCTCTTACAATGGCTGGAACTATGAATATGTCAGCGGCAGCTGGCCGGAACTGATGGAAATGCTCAAAACAGGGCAGATTGATTTGATGAGTGATGTTTCCTATACCCCGGAGAGGGAGGAAACTATGTCCTTTGCCTCTCTGCCGATGGGTACGGAGGAATACTACCTGTTTACGGCGCCGGGAAATGAAGCGGTTTCCGCTACCGATACCACTTCGCTCAACGGCAAAACGGTCGGTGTCAACCGCGACAGCATTCAGGCGGAGTTTTATGCCGAGTGGGAGAAGGAAAACAAGGTGCAGGCAAATGTCGTTGAGCTTACCTGCTCCGAGGAAGAATCACTGCAGAAGATGGAAAGCGGTGCATTGGATGCCCTAATCACCGTGGACTCCTTTATGGATCCCACCCGCGCTGTGCCGGTGTTCAAAATCGGTTCTTCGGACTACTATTTTGCCGTTTCCAAGAACCGCCCCGACCTGCTGGAGGAGCTCAACTATGCGATGGGCAAAATCCAGGATGAGAACCGCTATTACAATTTGCAGATGTATGAAAAACACATCAGAAAATCGGGCGCCAACGCCTTCCTTTCGGAAAAGGAAACGCAGTGGATTGAGAAACACGGTCCCATTCGAGTCGGCTATCAGGATAACTACCTGGCGTTTTGTGCCCAAGATGAAAAGGGGAGGCTGACCGGCGTTCTCAAGGACTATCTGAACCTTGCTTCGAACTGCTTCTCCAATGCGCACATTGAGTTTGAGGCAGTGGCTTACCCGACTGTGAAAGATGCGCTTGAGGCACTTGAAAAGGGTGAGCTTGATTGCGTTTTTCCCGCCAATCTCAGCGGCTATGAAGCAGAACAGCTGGGCACGGTGATAACCCCTGCTCTTTTAGATACGGAGATGTATGCCGTCGTGCGCTCCAAGGACCCGAACATCTTCTCCAAAAAGGAAAAGGTGAAGGTCGCCGTCAACGAAGGAAATTTGAATTACGAGGCTTTTCTTGCCGAGCATTACCCCGATTGGGAAAAGCTGTACTTTGATGATTCACAGGCTTGCCTGAAAGCCATTGCAAATGGCGAGGCGGACTGCATGATTATCAGCAACTACCGCTATAATAACATTGCAAGGCTGTGCGAAAGCTACCGCTTAACCACCTTCTCTCTGGGCATCCAGTTAGAGTTTTGCTTCGCAGTCGAGAAGGGGCAAAGCGACCTCTATTCTTTGCTCTCGAGAGTGATTGGCATGGTGCCGGATGCGGCAGTCAATTCTGCGCTTTCACAAAACCTGACAGAGGAAGCAAAGCTTTCCCTGTGGGATATTTTAGAAGATAATCTGGCACTCGTTTTGGGCATTGCGGCGTTGATTGTGCTGGTTATTCTGATTCTGCTGGTGCAAAATGCGCGGGCGGCGCGCAAGTCGAAAAAGCTCATTTCTGCCACCGAGACAGATGACCTGACCGGGCTTTACAACCGCAAATACTTTTTCCAATATGCCAACCGCCGTTACCGCTACAATCCCAACACACCGATGGATGCCGTTGTGCTCAATTTGGAGCAGTTCCACTTTATCAATGAAATCCACGGCAGAAAGGTGGGCGACACGGTGCTGCGCGTGTTCGGCAGTGAGATTCGCGCGATAGCCGAGCAAACAAACGGCATTGCCGGGCGGTTTGAGGCAGACAGGTTTGACCTCTACTGCCAACCGCAGGAGGATTACCGCGCCATCTTTGAGCGCCTGCAAACCGCGCTTGACGGCATTGCTCCGAGCATCAGTGTGCGCCTGCGCATGGGTGTGATGCCCTGGCAGGAGAACATGGAGCCGGAGGAGCTGTTTGACAGGGCGCGCACGGCGTGCAATTTGGCGCGCGGGCATTACCAGGAACACCTGATTATTTATGATGATATGGTGAGCGAGCGCGAGAGCTTCGAGCAGCGCTTGATTCACGATTTGCGCCACGCGCTCGATAGCGGCGAGTTTGAGGTTTTGTATCAACCGAAATACAGCATTCAAGATGAACCGCCGCAGCTTGTGAGCACCGAGGCGCTGGTGCGCTGGCACCACCACGAGCTGGGCACGATTCATCCGGGCGACTTTATCCCGCTGTTTGAGAAAAACGGGCAAATCGGGCTGCTGGACCAATATGTTTGGGAGCATGCGGCAGCGCAGGTCGCCGACTGGAGAGAGCGCTACGGCATCACCTTGCCGGTCTCTGTCAACCTCTCGCGCGTGGATGTGTTTGACCCGGCACTTGAGCAGAAACTGGAAGATGTTTTGGAAAAGAACGGGCTTGAACATGCAGCCTTTAAACTGGAGATTACCGAGTCCGCCTACACCGAGAATGCCGACCAGGTCATTCAAGTCGTGGAGCGCCTGCGCAAGAGGGGCTATGAGGTCGAAATGGATGATTTCGGCACCGGCTATTCTTCGCTGAGCATGCTTTCCTCCATGCCGGTCGATGTGCTCAAAATGGATATGAAGTTTATTCAGGACATTGATTATGATGATAAAAACCGCCAGCTGGTTGAACTGATTGCGGACATTGCCAAAAACCTGAAAGTGCCCGTGGTTGCCGAAGGCGTGGAAACACAGGCGCAGCTGGAGCTGCTCAAACGCATGGGCTTTACCATTGTGCAGGGCTACTATTTCTCCCGCCCGCTGCCTGCAAAGGATTTTGAAAAGCGCTTCTTTGAAGAAGAAAAGTAAAACAAACAGGGAGCACCACTCCCTGTTTGTTAAAATGTGGAATGAAAGCGAGTTCGTAAATCGAACTCGCTTTTATCATGCTTTGCCTCTTTTAATCTTCATACTCCGCCGTGATGGCGTTTTGTTTACATCGCTTAACACAGACCCCGCAGTGGTAGCATTTCTCCTGCACAATTTCATACACCTTGCCGCGTTCGCCCTGCGGCGCTCTGGCTAAGCACACAAAGTGGCAGCTGGCGCAGCCGTTGCATTTTTCCGGGTCTATGCTCACTCTTTTGAGCCGACGCCAGCCCTCCGGCGGCACCACGGCATTGTTAGGGCAGATATCGGCGCATTGGGCACACTCCATGCAATGCTCCGAATGAATCTCATAGCCGGTTTTGGCATCGTCCTTCGGCTTAATGCATTTAAACATACAAGTGAAGGCGCAGGCACCGCAGCCTACACATTTTTCTTCATTTATTGAAAATCCCATCAGTTTCATCCTTTCCATCTACAATCGGGTGCGGGCAGCACCCGCCCGTCATATTGCCAAAGGCAATATTTCATATCCGAAGGATATTTCATCGCGCAGCGATTTCATCTGCCGCAGGCAGATTTCATCGAGGGTGACTTGTCACCCTCCCGATGCCGGTGAGAGTATCCAGACCTCATCGCCGTCACTGAGTTTTTGCCGACTCTTGCGGCAGCGCTCACCGTTGATAAAAACGGTGGCATCCTTAAAGGATAAATCTTTTATTTGCTCGGTGGTGCCTTCCTGCTGTGCTTTTTGCGCAATCTGCGCGTGCAGCAGTTCCAGCAGCTCATTGAGCTTTTGCGCTTCTATTTGCGCTGTTGCCAGGTGCGTGTCCAGGCGGTATACGCCAAAAAGCTTTACAGTTACCTTTGCCATCGCCTACCTCCATGCTCTTTCGACAGCTTCATCATAGGCTGCCTTGTCGATTTTGATGCCGAGGCTCTTAAGCCTGTGCCGGGTCGGAATGCCTTTATTCCAACCTCTTGCGCGGTAGTAAACCTTCTTCATCTGCTCGAGCGGCACCTTGGTTTTCGGGTTGTCGGGGTTTTGCAGCTCCTCTGTCAGGCGCTTGGGCAGTTGGTCGGCATCCGCCTTTTGCCCTAAAATAATGTTTGCCATGCGCTCGGCGTTGTAGCCGTAGGTGCCCCAGGTCAGCAGCCGTGCCATGGTCGATTTCATTCCCGTGGCATATTTGACAGCGTTACCGTGCGGCACAAGCGGGATGTTCAGCGCAGGCAGCTTGGTGAAGTGGTTTAAGATGTTGACCACCGGACCCACATAGGGGAAGGCAGTCAGCACCAGTCGGGTCAATTTCATATTGGGCTTGTCGATTAAGAAACCGGGCAGCACCGCATAGCTTGTGAACATGCAACTGCCGCAGGCGGAGACCGCTTCCATCAGGTTTTGGAAGGTGATGGCAAGCGCCGCCTTGCCGTGAGGCGTTAAGGAGTCGACTTCAAGCCCTAAGCCTTCGACCACAACCATGTAGCCGGCGTTGAGGTGGCAGCCGCCTCTGTTGGCGGTTGCGTAGCCGAGGCCGTGACCGACCGCGTGGCGCGGCTCATATGCCGCCAGCTCCATGCCCTTGGCGTGGATGGCATATTCTTTCCCGCCGAAGATGTCGGACATGCGCTTGGAACCGTCGGCAAGGTAATTGCCCTCGCCTTGTCGGTAGGCAATGTCGCGGAACATCTGCGAGAGGTTTTCCGTTTCGCCGAAGTGCACGCCGAAATCGTGCACACCCTTTTCGGCAAGCTCCATCGCGAAGGCGACCGAGCCGGCACAGGAGATGCTGTCCATCCCCAGTTCGTCTATTTCATAATTCCAGCGAATGATTTTTTCAATATCGTTATTTAAAATGTTGGCGCCCAACAGCCCTAAGGTCTCTAACTCCGGACCCTTGACCACTTTGTCATCCACCTTGCACATTCTTGCGCAGCGAATCACGCAGGTGGTGCAGGCGGCATTGGAAACAAGGTGGTTTTCCGCCAGCTCTTCACCGGAAATCATTTCAAAATCATCATAGCGCCCGGCAGAAAAGTTCTTGGTTGCCAAAATCGAGTGCGCCTGCATGGGTGAGACCAAACCGGCGGTGCCGAGCTTGGGCAGCTGCCTGCCGGTTAAGGGGTGGGTGCGCAGCAGCTTGGTCCATTTCACATTGAGTTCTTTGAGCTTGTCGGCTTTGTGCAGCGGCGGCAGCTTGGTGCCGAAGGCAGTGACCGCCTTGAGCTTTTTGTCGCCGAACACGGCGCCCACGCCGCCTCTGCCGGCGGTTCTTTCGCCGCTGAAAACGCAGGCGTAAAGCACCTTGTTTTCCCCGGCGGGACCAATGGCAAGCTTGCCCTGTGCGCGGTGCAGGTTTTCCTGCGTTTGACCCGTTGTCATGCCCCACAGCTCCGTGGCATCTTCAAAGGTAACTTCCTTTTCGGTAATGCGCAGGTGCACGGGTTTTTCGCTTTTGCCGGTGATGATGGCGGCATCGTAGCCCGCGCGCTTGAGCGCCAAACCGAAATCACCGCCGCAGTTGGAGGAGGTGATGATATTGGTCAGCGGAGAAATGGTTGAAATATTAAATCTGGATGTGTTCGGGCAGCCGGTGCCGGTGAGGGGACCGGTGGTAATGACCAGCCAGTTGTCTTCATCAAAGGCTTTCATCTCGGGCGTGATGTGGTGGAGCAAAATATCTGCCGCCATCACCTTGCCGCCGAGTGTGCGCTGCCGGTCTGCATCTGTCCATGGAAACTCTTCATAAGTCTGCTTGCTCAAATCCGCAAACAGCACTTTGCCCATGTAGCCTTTAAAGTTGGTCAACGCTGTCACTCTCCTTTATCGCTAATTCTTGTATGGTTTCACCGTCGTAGCAAAATAGTTTGCCGGCGCTGCGGGTGTTGCCCAAAAAGTAGTCAACTGCCAGCTTTGCTTCCAGCGCGCCGATGATGCCGGCGCTCATGCTCGGCGAAAGCTGCTTGCCGCTGACTTCCTCGAGCCCGCCTGCCGCCGACAGCGGCGGCGTTTTGCCGGGAAGGCAGAGGTATGCCGTGCCGTAAAACCCGTTGATACTGCCGTTGATGTAGGGGATACCTCTTTGCTCGCAAAAGGCGCTGACAATCTTGCGGCAGGCGATGTTATCCACCGCCAAAATCACAATGTCAAACTCCGTTGCGGAAAAGAGTTGTGCGAAGGTTTCGATTTTTACACACACACTTTCCACCGCACATTCCGGCGCATAGTCTTTCATTTTGTTTTTGAGCACCAGGCTCTTGGCTTTGCCGATGTCCTCGGCAGTATACATAAACTGGCGGTTGAGGTTGCGCTGCTCGACTGCATCAAAGTCCCACAGCAGCAGCTTGCCGATACCGGAGCCTGCCAGGTGCACCGCTACATTGGTGCCGAGCCCGCCGCAGCCGATAACTGCCGCAGAGCAGGTGGAAATCTCAAAGCCCTGTACGCTGTATTTATCGTTCATTTTCCGTAGTTCCCTCCGCAGTTTTGTGTGTTGCCGCCGAGTGTCTCCACCGCGTGGGGCAACACTTCAATGATTGCTTCTATACTCTCGCGCACCGCCTTCGGGCTGCCCGGGAGATTGATGATGAGGGTCTTGCCTCGAATGCCGCTGACTGCGCGCGAAAGCATCGCTTTGGGCGTGATGGCAAGGCTTTTGGCGCGAATGGCTTCGGCAATGCCGGGCGCTTCGCGCTCGATAACTGCTTTGGTTGCCTCCGGCGTTACATCGCGCGGGGCAAAGCCGGTACCGCCGGTGGTGAAAATTACATCCGCACCGAAATGGTCCGCAAGCTCTATGAGCGCTGCGCAAATCGTTTCTGTTTCATCAGGCACCAAGCGGTAAGCGTTTTCTTCGGAAAGCGCCTCTACACACGCGGCAATCGCCGGGCCGCTTTGGTCCTTGCAGGTGGCATCAAAACACCTGTCGGATACACAAATGATACCGAATTTCATTTTTTCACCGCCTTTTTCTCATCATATCATATATTTTAGACATATTCAATAAAAAGTGCTTTATTCTTACTTTTTTTTATGGTATTATATACATAGAATTGTTTTAATTCTAATTGTTTGATACTGTTTCGACCCCCATTCGCTACGTGCGCCGGTGTGTAAACACGCATAGGCGGGTGCGGGCACAGCCGAAAAATAACGGCGCTGCGCCGCAGCCGGCACAGCGTTTTCGGCTAAGGGTAGCCGGGGAAACCTGTCTGCCTTCCGCGTTTGAAAAGGAGGAGTATCATGAAAAAAGTTTTAGCGATTCTCTTGGCAATGGTATTGTTATTATCCTTTGCCGCCTGCGGTGCCAAGACCGAAGAAACCACCACCGCAGAAACCACCACCGCGGCAGCACCTGCCAATGCGGTCATCCGCCTTTCCACCACCACCTCTGTCAACGATTCGGGGCTGCTTCCGTACCTGCTGCCGACCTTTGAAAAGGAAACCGGCTACAAGGTAGAAGTGCAGTCCGCCGGCACCGGTGCGGCTATCCAAAAGGCAGAGGACGGCAATGCCGATGTCATTCTTGTTCACGCCAAGCAGTCCGAAGAAGAGTTCATCGAAAAGGGCTTCGGCGTGAAGCGCCTTCCCTTTATGTACAACTACTTTGTGATTGTCGGCCCGAAGGATGACCCGGCAGGCATCAAAGATTGTGAAGATGCGGCAGCTGCTTTCGCCAAGATTAAGGAAAGCGGCAGCAAGTTCATTTCCCGCGGTGACGAAAGCGGCACCCACAAGGCGGAGCTCAAGATTTGGGGCGAAGGCAATGAGCCTGACCCCGAAAAGGATGATTGGTACATCAGTGCCGGCAAAGGCATGGGCGATTGCTTAACCATGGCAAACGAAATGAGCGCTTATTGCCTGACCGACAAAGCCACCTTCCTTTCCATGCAGAAGGAATTGAGCTTGGAAATCCTGCTTGAAAAGGGCGAGGATATGAAGAACACCTACTCCCTGATTGCGGTCAATCCCGATAAGGTTGACGGTGTCAATACCGAGGGCGCGCAGGCGTTTATCGACTGGATGCTCGGCGACGAAGCAAGCAAGCTCATTGCCGATTACGGCCAGGCGGAATACGGTGTCTCCCTGTTCACTTTGCTGGAGAATAAATAAGTGATAGACAGTTTTCGACAAGCGTTTGAATTACTGTTTTCCTTCGATAAAGAGCTTTGGCAAATTATCGGTGTTACAATGAGGATGTCCCTGTTGAGCACGACCATCTCGTGCCTGATAGGGCTTCCTCTCGGCGCACTGCTGGGAACCAAGCAATTCAAAGGCAAATCACTGATTAAGAAAACAGTGCATACACTAATGGGCTTGCCGCCGGTTGTGGCAGGCCTGTTGGTGTATACCCTGTTTACGCACTACGGACCCTTCGGCAGCCTCAATCTGCTCTTTACGGTGGAGATAATGGTCATTGCTCAGGTGATTTTGATAACGCCGATTGTCATCGGGCTTTCCTCCTCTTTTATTGAGGGGAATTCCAAGCCGGTCATTGAAACCGCGCGCGGGCTCGGGCTCTCCAGGCGCAAAACCGCCATGCTTTGCCTCTCCGAGGGGCGCAGTTCGCTGCTTTCGGTGGTGCTCAGCGCGTTTGGCAGGAGCATTGCCGAGGTCGGTGCGGTGAGCATTGTCGGCGGCAACATCCAGTGGAAAACGCGGGTGATGACCACCGCGATTATGCTCGAAACCAACAAAGGCAAGTTTTCCTTTGCGCTGGCAATGGGGATGATATTGCTGCTCATTGCTTTTCTTGTCAATGCACTTGCATCCTTTGTAGTAAAGGAGCCTGCCCATGATTAAGTTAGAGAATGTCAAAAAGCGCTATGCGGAGCGCACGGTGTTGGATATCCCGCTTCTTTCGATTGCGCAGGGAGAAATCGTTGCCTTTGCAGGGGCAAACGGCAGCGGCAAAACCACTCTGCTGCGCCTGTTAGCGGGGTTGATACAAGCCGATGAAGGCAGTGCGCAGCTGCCTGCCGAGCGGCTCTACATGCCGCAGCAGTGCTATGCGTTTCGCGGCGATTTGGTAAAGAATATCACCCTGGGCGGCGGGGATGCCGCCAAAGCCCGGCAGCTGTTGGAAGCGCTTGAGCTTTCCGCACTTGCCGACAAACCGGCGCGCTCGCTTTCGGGCGGTGAACTGCAGCGTTTGGCGCTGTGCCGCCTGCTGGTGCGGGATTGCCGCGTGCTGCTGCTCGATGAACCCACAGCCGCCTGTGATGCGCGGGGAGCCGAGCTTGTGCTGCACGCCATTCAAGCGTACAGAGAGGCGCATGACTGTGCGGTACTCATGACAACCCATTCACCCGTTCTTGCCGCCAAAGGTGCCGACAGGCTCATCATTCTCAACAGCGGCAAGCCGGAGGCGGACGGCGAACCCCGAGAGGTATTGCTGCACCCTGCCACCGAGTGGGCAAAAAGCTTTATAGCGGGGTGGAAAATCGAATGTTAAATGTTGTCAATAAAGAACAGGCGGTGCGCATCGTTAATGAACAGGGTGCGCTGTCGCTGCCCATACAGAAAGTCAGCCTTGCAGATGCCCTCGGCAGAACCCTTGCCGAGGACATTGTCTCTTGTGAAAATATACCGGCGTTTGAGCGCACCACGGTGGACGGTTTTGCCGTTCACGCCGCCGATACCTTCGGCGCGAGCGAAAGTGTTCCCGCGCAGTTGGAAATTGTCGGCGAAATTTTGATGGGCGAAAATGCCGATTTTGTGCTCAAAAGCGGGCAGTGCGCCCGCATTTCCACAGGCGGTATGCTCCCGCAGGGTGCCGATGCCGCCGTGATGGTGGAGCGCACCGACAGTCAGGGTAGTCTGTGCCTGGTGTATCAGGCTGCGGCGCCCTTTGAAAATGTAACAAGAACCGGGGATGACATTGCCTGCGGTGCCTGCGCCCTTTCCAAAGGAACGGTGCTCACCGCCGCCTCCATCGGCGTGTTGGCGGCGCTGGGGGTGAGGGAAGTGCCCGTGTTCCGCAAACCGGTGCTGGCGATTATTTCCACCGGAGATGAGATTGTGGAGGGGACTCCGCAGCCGGGGCAGATGCGCGATGTCAACACCCACCTGCTCGCGGCAGCAGCGCAGGCGCACGGTTGTCAGGTGCAGTGCTGCGGTGTGATTCGGGATGAGCGCAGTGCCATTCAAAGCGCCCTTTCCGCTGCGCTGGAAACGGCGGATGCCGTTCTGATTTCCGGCGGTTCCTCGGCAGGCGCGCGGGATATGACCGTTTCCGTTATCGAAGAAGCGGGCGAGGTCTTTTTCCACGGTATTGCCATGAAGCCCGGCAAGCCCACCATTTTCGGCATGGCAGGCGGCAAGCCCGTGTTCGGGCTTCCGGGGCACCCGCTTGCGGCGTATTTTGTCTTTCGGCTGGTGGTGTGCGCGTGGCTGGCTTCTGTTTTACGGCAGCCGGCGGATGTGCCGTGCCGCAGCGCCGCAGCCGCAGTCAACATTCCTTCTAACCACGGCAGAGAAGAATACCTCTGTGTAAAATATACCCCAAACGGGGAAATCGTTCCCGTGCACACCAAATCGGGCATTGTTTCCGTTTTGACCGAAGCGCAGGGCTTCCTGAAAATCGAGCGCAATGCCGAGGGTGTATTTAAGGGAGAAACGGTGGAAATCTATGAAATATAACTATTTAAACAACCTGCCGCTCGAGCAGGCAAAAGAGAGCTATTATGCGCACTTGAAGCAGGTGGGCTTTGCCGGTAAAACCGAAGTGATTGCTGTCGGCGATGCCTGCGGCAGAGTGCTCAAAAGCGCCGCCTATGCGCACATTTGCTCGCCGCATTACAACGCGAGCGCGATGGATGGGGTAGCGGTCAAAGCCGCCGCCACTTTCGGCGCAAGCGAGCGCACACCGCTGCGCTTAACCCCTGCCGACTATGTGGTGGTCGATACCGGTGACCCGCTGCCGGAGAGGTGTGATGCGGTGATTATGGTAGAGGATTTGGTGGAATGCGGCGCCGGTGAATACCAAATTATGGCGCCTGTGGTGCCCTGGCAAAATGTGCGCCAGGTCGGCGAGGACCTCTGCATGGGCGATATGATTGCCCCTGCCGGTACGGAGCTGACACCCGCACTGTGCGGCGCGCTCTTGGCGGGCGGCATCACCCGCATTGAAGTGCTCAAACAGCCGCTGGTCGGCATTATCCCGACCGGGGATGAAATTGTGCCGCCGACAGCCGACCCTGCCGCGGGAGATATCATTGAGTTTAATTCAACTGTCTTTAAAGGCATGCTTGGCAGCATGCAGGCGGCTGTAAAGGTGTACCCCATTACACCCGACCAAAAGGAAAAAATCCGCGCGGCGCTCGAAGCAGCGCTTGCCGCGTGCGACATCGTGCTCATTTCCGCCGGTTCCTCGGCAGGGCGCGATGATTATACCGGTGAAATCATTGCTTCCCTGGGCACGGTATTGGTGCATGGCATTGCCATCAAGCCCGGCAAACCCGCCGTGCTCGGCGAGGCGGGCGGCAAGCCGGTAATCGGGCTGCCCGGGTACCCCGTTTCGGCAATTGTGATTATGGAAGAGATTGTCAGCGAGGTGGTGGCGCTCTACTACGGCAAGGCAATGCCCGCGCGCGAAACCGCAAAAGCCGTGCTTGCCAAAAAGGTGGTATCATCGCTGAAATACAGCGAATATGTCCGCGTGTCGCTCGGCGCAATCGGCGGGAAGCTCTCCGCCGCCCCGCTGGCGCGCGGTGCCGGTGTGATTACCAGCTTTACGAAGGCGGACGGTGTGCTCATCGTGCCGCAAAACTGCGAGGGGATAGAAGCGGGCACCGAGGTCGAGGTGCGCTTGTACAAGCCGCTTTCTCAAATCCGCAACACGCTCATTGTCACCGGCAGCCATGACCCGCTTATCGATGAGGTGGCGGATTTTCTGGCAAGGCGCGGTGCACCGTTTCGCGTTTGCTCCACCCATGTCGGCAGTATGGGCGCGGTTTACGCCGTGCGGGACGGTTTGGCGCACATGGGCGGCATTCATTTGCTCGATACCGAGAGCGGTGTCTATAATCAAGCCTATGTCGAAAAGTATTTGCCCGCCGGCACTGCCGTGACTGTCAAGGGAGTCGGCAGGGTGCAGGGCTTAATGGTGCAAAAGGGCAACCCCCTCGGCATCAAAACATTTAAAGATATTACCAAAGGGCGCTATGTCAACCGCCAGCGCGGTGCAGGCACGCGCATTCTCTGCGACTACCTGCTTGCGCAAAACGCCATTGCGCCCGAGCAGGTTGAGGGTTACCGCAACGAAGAGTATACCCACACGGCGGTTGCCGCGCTCATTGCCGCGGGCAATGCCGATGCGGGGCTCGGTATCTGCTCAGCCGCCAAAATGTACGGGCTGGACTTTATCCCGATTTGTAACGAAACCTATGAGTTTTTAGTCGATAAGCGCTATCTCGATGACCCGATGGTGCAAGCCTTTTTGGAGGTGCTCTACAGTGAGCAGTTCCAAAACAGGCTCGAAGAAATGGGAGGATACCGTCAGTAACAGCGCAGCAGCGCTTGACGCGGAGGAAACTTATGTTAACACACATCAACCAAAACGGGGAGGCAGTGATGGTGGATGTCGGCGCCAAAGAGCCGACCCGCCGCACAGCGACTGCCTACGCCCGCATCACCATGCAGCCCGCCACATTAGAGGCACTGCTTGCCGCCGACCTCAAAAAAGGCGACGGACTTGCCACCGCCCGCATTGCGGGCATTATGGGGGCAAAGAAAACGAGCGACTTGATTCCGCTTTGCCACAATATCTCGATGGACAGCATCACGGTGGATTTTCAAAAAGAGAGCGATACCGCGCTCGGTATTTTTGTGCGCACCAAGTGTACGGAAAAAACCGGCATTGAAATGGAAGCGCTCACCGGCGCAAGTGTTGCCGCCTTGACAGTGTACGACATGTGCAAGGCGATGGACAGAGCCATGGTGATTGAGCAGGTTAAGCTGCTTGAAAAAACCGGCGGTAAGAGCGATTACCGCTTAAAGGAAGAGTAGTATGAAGGACAGCTTCGGCAGAGAAATTTCTTATTTGCGCATTTCCGTTACCGACCGCTGCAATCTCAACTGTGTGTATTGCGGCAAGGAGGACTGCGCCAAAAAGGCGACAGAGCTTTCACCCGCTGCGTATTACACGATTGCCAAAGCCTTTGCATCGTGCGGCATCAACAAGGTGCGCATCACCGGCGGGGAACCGCTTGTAAGAGCCGATGTGGTCGAAACCGTGCGCTTGCTGCGCACCATTCCGGAACTCAAAACGCTGGCGCTGACCACCAACGGCGTGTATTTGGCACAGTATGCCGCCGCGCTCAAAGAGGCGGGGCTTGACAGTGTCAACATCAGCCTTGACAGCACCGATGGCAGCACCTACCGCCACCTGACCGGCGCCGATGTGCTCGATAAGGTCATGGCGGGCATCGCCGCCGCCGAGGCAGCGGGCTTGGCGCCTGTGAAGATTAACGCCGTGCTGATGAAGGGTGTCAACAGTCAGGGCGCTGCCGCGCTGATTGAGTTGACAAAAGAGCGCCCGATAGATGTGCGCTTTATTGAACTGATGCCCTTTTCCGAGCAAGGTGAAAACGCCGCCTTGCGCGTGACAGGGGATGAAGTTTTAAGGCAGTTTCCTTTCCTGAAGCCGGTTGCCGGTGAAGAGGGAACAGCCCGCTACTATGCCGGTGAAGGCTTTGCGGGCAGGGTCGGTCTCATCAGCCCTGTCAGCCACAAGTTTTGCGCGCAGTGCAACCGCATGCGCCTGCTGTGTGACGGCAAGCTCAAACCCTGTTTGGGGGATGATGCGGTGTATGACATTCTGCCTTATTTGGAGGATGAAGCGGCACTGGTCGAGCAAATTAAAACCATTATTTTAAAGAAACCCGCCGGGCACCGGTTTGAAGAGAACGCACCGGCGCACGGGCTCAATGCAATTGGAGGGTAGAGGCAGCGCGGAGCGCTAAGCGGGCGGATGATATCCGCCCCTACAATGCGGAATGCGGAGTGCGGAATACGGAATTAGTGGTGGCGAAGCGGAGCTTCGCATTAAAATATGCCGCTTTGCGGCACACCTTAATTATTCATCATTCATTATTCATTTGGCGCGTAGCGCTGCTGCGCGCCACTGAACGCTAAAAACCGAACACTAAACACTGTTCGCGTAAGCGAACCTGCGCACAAGGAGAAATTTATGCCAAAAGTTGTTGCAATTAATATCAGTCAAAAGAAAAAAACGCCGAAAAAGAGCATTCCGCAGGGAACGCTCTTGGAGGATTTCGGCTTTGAGGGAGATGCCCATGCCGGCAAGTGGCACCGCCAGGTCAGCCTGCTTGCCAAGGAAAGCATCGAGCGCGCACAGGGCATGCGCACCGATGGGCTGTGCCACGGGATGTTTGCCGAAAACATCACCACCGAGGGTATCGTGCTCCACACCCTTCCGGTCGGCACCAAGCTCAAAATCGGCAGCACTGCCGTCGTGGAAATTACACAAATCGGCAAAGAATGTCACGATGGCTGTGCGATAAAAGAATTGGTCGGGCAGTGCATTATGCCGCGCGAAGGCATTTTCGGCATTGTGCTCACCGGCGGAACCGTGAAAGTAAATGATGAGATTGTGGTCTTATGAAACAGTTGCTTGAATTATTATTCCAATTTGCCAAAATCGGGCTTTTCACCTTTGGCGGCGGCTATGCGATGCTGCCGCTGATTGAGCACACCTGTGTGGAACAAAAAAAGTGGCTCACTCAGGAAGAAATGCTTTCGATGTCAGCCTTAGCGGAATCCACTCCGGGTCCCGTGGCGATTAACTGCGCCACTTTTGTCGGCAACAAGCAAAAGGGGATAGCCGGTGCCATCGCGGCAACGTTCGGCATGGTGCTGCCTTCCTTTACAATCATTTTTATCATTTCGCTGTTTTTTGACCGCTTTTTGGAGCTGCAGTGGGTTAAGAGTGCGTTTGCGGGCATCAAAATTGCCGTGGGCATTTTAATTGCGGATGCGGCAATCAAGCTCTTCAAAAAGCTGCCCAAAAAAGCCTTCCCGATGACAATAGCCGCGCTTGCCTTTGCGGCGATGCTGCTCATTGACATTTTCAGCCTGCACATCAGCTCCGTGGTGCTCATTCTCGCTGCGGCAGTTATCGGCGTTGCCGTTTACCTCATCACAAGAGGGAAGGGAGGCGCCAAATGATTTATTTACAACTCTTTCTTTCTTTTTTAAAGGTCGGCTGTTTTTCCTTCGGCGGCTATGCCGCGATTCCGATTGTGCGCGAGACTGTCTTGGCGCGCGGGTGGATGAATGAAGCCACCTTTGCCGATTTAATCGCGGTCAGCGAAAGCACACCGGGTCCGATAATGGTGAATATGGCGACCTATGTCGGCAGCGAGCAGGGCGGCTTTTTCGGCGCGGTGCTTGCGACTTTGGCAGTGGTGCTGCCTGCGTTTGTGATTATTCTGCTGGTGATGAAGCTGCTGCAAAGCGCCCTCAAAAAGCAGGGTGTTCAGGCGGCAATCAGCGGAATTAAGCCCGCTGCAGTCGGGATGATTTTTGCAACCGGTGTGTATATGCTGCTCAAAAATTTCGGTTTGGCGGCTGCGCCCTTTGCGCTCGATTGGAAGGCGCTCGCCTTGGCGGCAGTGTTTGCGCTCATTTATTTCGGCGCCAAAAAGCTGCGCAAAGGCGGCATTTCACCGATTCTGCTCATTGCCATTTCCGGCATTGCCGGCGTGGTGGTTTATGGCGTTTAGCAAGGCAAAGCCTTTAATGCGGAATGCGGAATGCGGAATTATAGGTGGCAACACTGCGTGTTGCATTTTAAAGACCTCTCGACTTCTCTCGAGGTGACAAAGATTATGTCATTTCGACCGTAGCAGCGCAGAGCGCTGAATGAATAATGAATAGTGAATAATGAATAGTTGCGGGCGGGGCACCCGCACCCGTTCCGCTGCGCTCTAAAGATTCCTCGGCTCGCGCTCGGAATGACAGGAACTTCTCTCGAGGTGACA
>JAFRLX010000004.1 GCA_017430965.1 Clostridia bacterium
AAAGAATGCACAAAACACTTTCCACACTTTTGCAATCATCTTTTTGTATTAACGCCACAAATCAAAAGAATCCTAAAAATCAAAATGCTTTCCTATGCTTAACACAGAAGTTAAGTGTTTTAGGGATAGCAGCTATACATACACAAAATATTCTTTTAATTTTACAATCACCTCCATGCTCAAAAGTCTTAATAAATACTAAATTTAATTTTAATTAATATTATAATACCAAAACTTTCCACTCACTTCTATACGCTGAGAGCATAGATTTTTTATTTTTTTGAATTCTCTTAAAATCGCTTTACAAAGCGGTTTTCGTGAGATATAATAAAACCGGTGAACATCAAAAACGGAGGTGCTTTTTTGGAGAATAAATGTCCGCATTGCGGCAAACCGTTGCCGAAGGCATCGTCCTTTTGTATGTACTGCATGCACGCAATTCATGAAAAAGACATTGCGCCGAAACCGCGCAAAAAAAGAAAAAGAAGTGTTATGATTGCTCTCATATCACTTCTTATTATCATTCTTAGCGGCAGCCTTGCTTTTGTATTGATTCGCAACAAACCGGTAAAAACAGAAACAAGCGTGCGTGTGAGCACTACCGCAGTGACAACTGTAACGCAAAGCGCGACACAGACCACGACTGCTAAAAAAAATACCGCAAAAAAAGAAACCACCACCAAAAAGAAAAAGGCTGCAAAAAATGAAACCACCACTGCACCTACCGAAGCCGCGACCGTTACACAGCCGCAACCGCAAACCACGCAGGCGCCTGCTACGAGAGCGGCAACAACCGCAAGCAATGCGGTAAGCATTAACGGCGGCACGCTGAGCGATTACCCAAACACGAAGCAAGACAGTTTTTACGCCATCCCTTACGGGGTGAGCACCATTGCCACCGGCGCTTTTCACGGCAATAAGTATTTGCAAACACTCAAGTTTTCCAAACGCGCAAACCTCAATTGCAATTGGAGCAATTTGTTTGCCAATTTACCGAATTTAAGCACCATATATATTTACGCCGGCACTTCTGCCGACACGCAGGGTATGCAATATTTTGACGGGGAGATTATTTACTATTATGACTGAACAACTCAAGAAAAAAACCGATGAATTGTTGGAAGAATTAAAAATGAAGGGCATTGATATTCAAGAATATCTTGATGAAAACGAAAACTCCTTTATTGAAATCAGTTTGAAAGAATTCTGGAACGAGTTATTAGAACGCTCCGGGCAATCAAAATCCAACATCATTAACAACGCCGATATTTCTTATATCTATTTTTATGAGATTTTGCAAGGCAAAAAAATACCGAAAAAAGATAAAATCATTCGTTTAATTCTCGCGATGGAATTGGAAGTGGACGATGCGCAAACCGCATTAAAATACTGCAACCAGGCGATTTTGTACCCGCGCATTAAAAGAGACAGTCTGCTCATTTACGCCATCCAAAACCACTATTCCATTTTCCAAACCCAAGCGCTGTTATCGGAAAACGGAGAGCAGGAGTTGCAATGAGTGATATTAAACAATACATAGATGATGCGTTGGCAAGCGACTATACATTCGTGCAAGAACTTTCCAAAACCTCTATTCATACCTTAAAGCTGTATGAAAATAAAAACATTCATAAACGCCTTGTTTTGATTGAATCAAAACATAGAAACGACGAAGTGTTCCGCGCATTGCGCGGGGTGCGCACACAGGGCTACACACCGCAAATTTATGAGGTTGCAAGCGAAGAAGATGCGCTGTATGTATTAGAAGAATATATAGAGGGAGAGCCGCTCTCCGAGTATTTAATGCAAGATAAGCAGTTACCTAAAGAGCGTGTGATTGATATATTAATTGATATATGCGAGGCGCTTTCAATTCTGCACGGCTTACAAATTGTGCACAGAGATATTAAGCCCGAAAACATTGTTTTAACCGTGCAAAAGGCGTGTTTAATCGACTTCTCCGCCGCTAAAATGATTTCCGGCAAATCTTCGGATACCATTAACCTCGGCACCGCAGGCTTTGCGGCGCCGGAGCAATACGGTGTATCGCAATCGCTGCCCACAGCCGATATTTATGCACTCGGTGTACTCGCCAATATTCTTTTATTGGGCGTACACCCCACCGCCGAGGTTCCCGGCGGATATTTGGGCAAAATCATTCAAAAATGCACACAAACACAAACTGCAAAACGCTACCAAAGTGCGGAGCAATTAAAAAAAGCCCTTTTAAGGGCGAAAAAATTTATTTAATAAACTAATAATAAAACCAAAAACAGCAGTAAAACCTAAACCGGTTTCACTGCTGTTTTTTTGTCGGATTATTTACATTTGACCGCCTTTACGGGTGAGTAAGAAGAATAGATGTTTACGCTTTTACCATCCACTGTAATGCGCTTGTATGCACGAATTTTGATATAGTATATTTTACCGCTTTTTAAGCCGGTAAACTTTTGAGCAGCAATGCCGTTCTTATTTAAAGTAATTGTTTTTTTACCTGCCGTGAACGCTTTGTTTGCGGCAATCACCACTTGGTACCCGGTGGCGGAAGCATCTTTTCTCCACCTGGCGCTCACTGCTTTTTTGGCGGTAAGCGGTGTGTATTGCACAACCGCACGCGGTTTGACAGTAAAGTATAATTTCTTTACACCACTGTAGGCTTTTTTAAATTTCACTTGCACTTTATATTGACCGATGGCAGAGATGCTGCTTACCGCTTTAGAATTCGCTCTCGAAATATAAGTGAGTGTATACTGCGTTGCGGCAACCGTTTTGCCGGCGCTGTCTTTGACAATCACTTTCGGGGTTGCCAATTTACCGCCTGTGTATGTGAAAACCGTACCGGTGAGTCGGATGGATTTTAACGCTTTTATCACAGTGGATTTGCGCAATGCATGGCACATAGAGCACTCATTGTTCACCACGCCGTTTTGCGAAAATGTCGCCGCCTTTTTCACCACATTTCTATAGATATGGCCTATTTTGGCAATCGTTTTCTCGTAAGATGCTGTACAGTTTTTACAGTTGTAGGTCAAAACACCGGTTGCCTGACAGGTTGCTTTTTTTGTCACCACGCCGGCATTGTATTGGTGGGGTAATTTTTCAATTTTCTGCGGTGCTTCTAATATCAGCCCGCAAGATGCACACTTGCTTCCCTTTGTGCTACCCTCGCTTGTGCAGGTAGCGGCAACAGCCGAAATCACCTGTGGGGAGTGCGGCAAAACAGGGGTAAGGTTATCCCGATAGGTATTGTGGCAGTATGCGCAGGTATAAGTAGTATAGCCTGTTTCTGTACAGGAAGCAGGCTTTACAACCGCAACATAATCGTGAGGTATTTTCTTAACAACGGCTGTAGATACCGCGTCACAATGAATGCAGCGATAAACCTTGCTACCTTCTTTCACGCAGGTCGGCGCCATGGTCAATGTGCCGCTGTCGTATTGGTGCGGCAGTTTGTCGGTTTTGTGCGGTGCCTCCAAAACCAACCCGCACACGGCACAGCGGCTTCCCTCTGTGCTGCCCTCGCTTGTGCAGGTGGCGGCAACTGCCGGAATCACCTGCGACACATGCGCGCTCATCGCTGTTTCTTCGCCTCGATAAGTATCATGGCAATACGAACAGGTAAATATAGTATATCCGCCCTCTGTACAGGTGGGTTCCTTTACACTCTTTTCATAGTGATGTGCAATAAGAGGCACTTCTTCGGTATAGGATGCATCACAATTGCGGCAGGTAAATGTTTTAACCCCTTTTGTGATACAAGTCGGTGCCGTGGTAATCTTTCCACCGTCATATTCGTGTGGCAATAGCGCAATCGGTTCTTGCTCTTTTAACACCAAATGGCACCTGGCGCACTGTACCCCTGCCGTTTTTCCCTCTACCTGACAGGTGGGCGCGGTTGCTTTAATCTCAAACGGCTCATGCCCTAACGCCGCTTTGTACTCACTCGTGTAAGTATCGCCGCACACACTGCAGGTAAAAACAGTATACCCCTCCTGCGTGCAAGTAGGCGCAATCACTTCAGCCACATATGAATGTTGTGCATTCGGGTTATTGACCACTTCGGTATACCCGCAAAGCGTGCATGTTTTTTTGAGTTTTTCGTTTTCTATTTCTTCACTGACAAACTGATGCCCTACCGATACAAATGAGAGATTATTGTTGCCGGCATAACTTTCGGCGGTAGAGCCGGAACAGGCAAAAACTCGCGCACTCGGGAAAGCATTTTCACCTATTTCACAAGAAAAGCTGTTGACATACAGTTTGGTTAATGCACTCATACCGCTCAGGGCATAAGAATCCATCTTTTTAACGGATGCGGGAATAGTGAGCGTAGTTACTTTTGTTAAATCATCAAAAGCGTGAGAATCAATTTGCTCTAGTGTTGACGGCAGTGTTAATGTCGTAATGGAAGTATTCCCCCGGAAAGCATAAGCACCGATTTCCACCACTTTTTTGCCGTCAATATAGCCCGGCACCTCAAGGGCAGTATCAAAGCCTGTAAATGAATCAATACGAATGGTATCGTTCGTTAAATCGGTATATTTAAATCCCTGTTCGGGTGCTTCATCTAAAAGAACGAAATCGAAATAAGGTCTTTTGGCTTCATCAACATAGAAAAGCCGATAGGCAGAGGAACCGTAATAGCCGTAAACCGTTTTTTTCGTTGTCGGGAGTGACGATACTTTTATAAGAAAATCTTTGCTTAAAAATGTCCACGAAACGATACCGAAAAGTCCTCCATCAATGACAATAGACTTCAAATTCTCGCCAAAAACAACCGATTTGAATTGCCCTGTGTTTTCTATAGTAAAAGCATTTGCTTCTACCGATTCTACATTGTTGGCAACAAGCGTTTTGATATCCGAATGAAAAAAAGCATATTTACCGATTTTCAAAACACTGTCCGGCACTACATAGGTATCTGCTCTTTTTGCGGGCGGATAGGCGATAAGGCTTGTTTTATCTTTATTGAATAAAACCCCATCTTTTACGGAAAGGTACGGATTATTCCCTGATACCGAATATTCCTCTACACTTTGTATTAACCAAAATCCGCTATCTATTTTTGTGTTAGCGCCAAAATGAACAAACTTTGTTTTGTAATTATAGTAAAATGCAAGTCCGCTGATTCTTTCCAAAGAATCAGGAAAGTAAAACTCTTGTACCTGACTGTGCTCCATAAATTTATCTTCAATACTTAACAGCGTGTTCGGAAATTCGATATCCGTAAAGTGACAATCCGATAACGAGCCTCTGCCAATAACTTGCACACCGTCACGAATCACCAACTTTTCGCCCGGGTATGCACAGGGAACACGCACCAGTTTTGTTTTATCTTTTGAATATAAAATACCGTTTTCAGAGGAATAAACAGGGTTTTCTTCATCTACACAAATGGCAGTGCAATCTACACACAATGACAAGGGCTCATGCCCTGTTTCATCCATATCAATCACGGTTTTTGGAATATTGATTTGCTCCACATGCAGTTTTTTGTTGCTTTTTTCCTGAACAACCCAGTAAAAAACAGATGTAATCTTATACTCACCTATATATTCGGGGATATCTAAAACCGTATCGCTACCGGTGTATTTCCAAAGTTGCGCTTCCTTGTCATCCTCCGGGGTGAAGTTAACGGATGTGTCGATTTGATACTCTCCGATTTGAAGGATAGTGGAAGCGGCGGTGCCGACAAAGCAGCCGCTCACACCTGTCAGCAGCAAAGTGATAACCAGTAAAAATGAAATCGCTTTTTTCATAATGTTATCCTATCATTCTATAATTAAAATAAAAAATAATTACCGTGTATGTTTTTAATAATGGTTACTTAGGAAAATGACTTTTTCCCCTCAGCTTCTCGTAAAACGCATAGGGGATGCACAGGTTGCCCCTGCCGACACCGAGCTGAATGTCGGGCTTGGCGGCGCCGTGGAAATCCGAGCCGCCGCTCTCATGCAGGTTGTACTGTTTGACAAATGCTTTTGCCGCTTCTGTCTGTTCGGGCGTAAAGGTGCTGTAGAGCGTTTCCATACCGTCTAACCCCGCCTTAACCAAAACGGGAAGGATGGAAGCCACTTCGCTCTTCTCGTGTTGAAAAAAGGAGTGCGCCCACACGGCAACGCCGCCGTTTGATTTGATAAAGCGCACGGTTGCCGCCGCACCGAGCTTGCGCGCCGGGGTGTAAAAACCGCCATCTGTGCGCAAAAACTTTTTAAAAGCCTCCTCCACGCTGGAAGCATAGCCGCGCGCCACCAGTGCTCTGGCAACATGGGCGCGGTTAAATTCATCCGCATCGGTCAATGCGGCAATTTCTTCATAGGTAATTCCGTAGCCGCCTTCGCACAGGCGCTCAATCAGCTTTTCATTGGAGTGGTGCTTTGCCATGTGCAGCAGCTCCACATAGTCCTCAATCTCCACCCAGGTTTCTTGCGGCATAAACAACCCTAAAATGTGCAGTTCCGAGCCGTCAATCTCCGTGGAGAACTCACAGCCTGCCACGGTTTCCAAACCGGCAGACTCTCCCGCCTGCATAAACTCAGCCAAGCCCTTGGTGGTGTTGTGGTCGGTCAGTGCAACGGCAGAAAGCCCCTGCTGCTTGGCAAGAGCTACGATTTCCGTTGGGGTTAAAGAACCATCCGAAAAAGTGGAATGGCAATGTAAATCACAGGTTTTCATGGTACTCCCTTAAATAAAGATTTGCGGAGGTCTGCAACCTCGCAAATCCTTAGTTGGCGTGCTACTCCGTTTCTTTGACAAGACCGTTGCTGTAAGCATACAGCAGTTCCTCCAGCGCGGCAATTTTCTTTTTTATTTCCCTGCCGGCATCCGTATCGGCAACCAATATCTTCTCTTGCGAGTAGAAAGAGCCGACTGTGAAAGAAGCGACATCGGTTTCCTTGGTAACCGCATCGTAAACCCCCGTAAACGGGTCGTGCGATACAATGAGAAGCCCGTGAGGCGAATAAATCAAGGTGTAGCCCGCGATACCGGTCACATCCTGATATGCCTTAGCAAAGCCGCCGTCAATAACAAAGAGTTTGCCGTGGGATTTAATCGGGCTTTCCCCGTTTTTGGCGTGCACCGGCACATGACCGTTGACAATGCGCGAATTTTCATCATCCAAACCGAAATCCTTCAAAATCATATTGCAGACATCGTCGTTGTTGCGCCAGCTGTAGTAAGGGTCTCTACCCTCCTCATAGGCGACGGGGTTGTTGGTAAAATAGCGCTCGAACGTTGTCATAACCTTCTTGCCGAAGAGGGGTGAATCCTTGTGTTCCCACAAGAACCACACATGGTCGAGGCACTCGGTTTTGAGCGCGCTCTTCGGCGGCTCATAGTAGGCTTTTCTGACTGCAATATCCACTTCATCCAGATACGCTTTGCCTTTGAGCTGCTTGCCGCGGTAGGTCACGGTGCGCAGGTTGCCTTCTTCATCAAGCGGAATAATGCCGTGGTAAAGCAAATTGCCGTTGAATACTTTATAAATGCCGCCTTTTCTGAGCATAAAGCGCACATGGCGGTTGAGTTTTTCGTTGTGAGTAAAGGAAAACTTGATTTTTTCCATCGTTTCCTTTTCCTCAGCGGTGAGCGCACACTGGTCGCCATCCACCAAAGTCGGGAATGAGAAATCATTCAGCTCATACTCATTGCCCTCGGCAATAAAGCTGCCCTTTTCCAAATCGAGTGTGTCCAAAATCAAGCGGCTGTCCATTTGAAACTCGGGGTGGCGCTTGATGATTTCCGCCTCATACTTAAACTGCATCACGGCGATTGCCTTGTGCATTTTGGCAATGAGCGCACTGCTCTCGCCTGCCGACGGTGCACCTTCAATAAGCTTGGGCATGAACTGCTCGCAGGGGTCATCGGCATAGGTTTTCATGGCAAAGGTCGCCAGCGGCACCAAATTGATACCGTAGTCCTCCTCGAGCGTTGCCAAATTACCGTAGCGCGCCTGGAAGCGAATCACATTGCAAATGAGCGCTTCGCAGCCGCTTGCCGCACCAATCCAGCTCATGTCGTGGTTGCCCCACTGAATGTCCACGGAATGGTAAGCCATGAGCATGTCCATAATCTGCACAGCCTCGGGACCTCTGTCGTAAATATCGCCAATAACATGCAGGTGCGCAATGGCAAAGCGCTGAATCAGGTAGCAAAGCTCAGTGATAAAGCGGTCTGCCTGCCCAAGCTCGATAATGGTATCAATCAGCTCGTTATAGTAGCTTTTTTTGGCTTCTCTGGTATCGCTTTCATTGATAAATTCTTCCAAAATATAGGCAAGGTCTGCCGGCATGGCGGCTCTGACCTCACTGCGCTTATACTTGGCAAATACCGCCTTGCAAACCTGTTTGAGGCGAATGAGGGTGGTTTTGTACCAATCATCGATATCCGGCTCGCTCTCTTTGATAATTGCCAATTTCTCGGTGGGGTAATAAATCAAGGTGGCGAGCTTGCGCTTGGTGCTCTCGCGCATATTGTTGCCGAAGCAGTCCTCAATGGTACTTTTGATAACGCCGGAGGCATTTTTAATGACATGGTGAAAGGCATCAAACTCGCCGTGAATATCCGAAACAAAGTGCTCTGTGCCTTTGGGCAGCGCAAGCGTGGCGCGCAAATCAATAATTTCATTGCACACCATATCGGTATTCGGATATTGCTTGGAAAGCAGTTTTAAGTATTCGATATCGTTCTTTAAAGTTGTATCCATATTACCACCTCAAACACGCTTTACTTTTACATAGTTATTACTATTTTATCACAATAAAAAAATACTTGCAAGTCATTGCAAAAACTATCTAAATAGGATAAAATAAAAATAGTATTTTTTTGGGGGAAACATGAAAAAGTTTCAAAAATGTAATGAGCTTGCCTGGGTGTTTGCAATGGTGCTCATTTCGCTGGCGGTGTGTTTAACCACCAAGGGCGGTTTCGGGGTTTCGATGATTGTTGCCCCTTCCTATACCATCCACCTGGCACTGCATCACTTTCTGCCCTGGTACAGCTTCGGTACCAGCGAATATGTTTTGCAGGGTGTCCTGCTCGCACTCATGTGCCTGATTATCCGCAAATTTAACTGGCGCTACCTGCTTTCCTTTTTGACTGCGGTTATTTACGGTTACATGCTGGACCTGTGGCTACTGCTCTTCGGCGGCAGCGAGCCCTTTGCCACCCTCCCGGGCAGAATTGCCTCACTGGCAGCCGGTGTGGTGCTCTGTTCGCTTGCGGTTGCACTCTTTTTCAAAACCTACCTGCCGCTGCAGGTGTATGAACTGTTTGTGGCGCAGGTGGCAAAGAAGATTGATTGGAAACCGGAAAAATTCAAGTATGTTTACGATTTTTGTTCCCTGGCAGTCGCCATTGCCTTGGCGCTGTTGGTATCGCACCGCTTTGAGGATGTGCGCTTTACCGACTGCATCGGTATCGGCACCATTGCCTGCACAGTGTTTAATGCAATTTTAATCAGCCTGTTCAGCAAGCTGCTGGACAAATTCTTCGGCTTTGATGCCGCGCTGCCGCGGCTGGAAAACGCCCTGAGCAGCGCTGAGCGATAAAAAAAGCATCAAAAAAAGGTCGTCGAAGGCGCCGACCCTTAAATAGAATCACTTTTCATAAAGGAGAAAAACAATGGAGTACACCTTTACAGCAAGCACAACCGTGCCCTATGAACTCGAAAAAGTGTGGGAAGTTTGCCACAAACCGAGAGAATTGGATTTTGACGGCACCAATTCCAACCGCACCCAAAAAACAAAAATCATTGACATTTCGGACACCGAGTGGAAAGAAACACTTGGAGACGGTACATTTAACATTGTCAAAGTGAGCTTTGATGAAGAAAAGAAAATCATGGTCTTTAATACAGAAAACCCCGACCACCCGACCGAGATTACCAAAATGACCTTAACCTTCTCCGAAGCGGAGGAAGGCACTCAGGTGGATGTGATTTCCTACATGGCCTCCAAATCCAAGCTCGGTGTGTGGGTGCTCAAAGCTGCCAACAAGAGCGGCAAAGCCAGCGAAGCGACCAAACAATCGGTTGCCGATGCCATCAGGAAAGCAATAGAAGGCTAAGCCTCATTTTTCAAAAAAAGATTTTAAATTACAAAAGACAGTTACCGGGTAAAGCAATAACAGTTGCCGTGGCAACGCATAGCATTGCAATCGTTGCCGGTTCGCCAAAAGCGAACCTGCCGACTGCCGACCGCTAACTGCTAAAGGAAACAATATGAACGATTACAAAACAACCTGGAGAGAAAAAATATTCTACGGTGTCGGCGCCATCGGGCTCGACATCAGCTACGGAATGTTCTACTCCTTTTTAAGCTACTACCTGTCGAGCGTGCTCGGGTTGAAGGCAGGCTTTTTGCTTCTGTTAACCCCGATTGCCAGAATTTGGGACGGTATCAACGACCCGCTCATGGGCACGATTGTCGACAACACCCGCACCAAATTCGGCAAATACCGTCCCTGGATTCTAATCGGCGCCGCCTCCAATGCGGTGGTGCTCTTCCTGCTCTTCACCTCCTTCGGGATGAGCGGAATGAAGCTGTACATCTACATCGGCGTGATGTACATTCTGTGGGGTATGACCAACACAATGGCGGATATTCCCTACTGGAGCATGGTTCCCTCCTTCACCTCCGACCCGAAGGACAGAAACATGGTTTCCACCGTGGCAAGAACCTTCTCCGGCTTCGGTCAGGGTTTAATCACAATTGCTACCCCCATTGTGCTGCCGATGCTTTCGACCGGCATGCAAAAGACCGACAAGGGCTACTCTGCCAACGGCTTTTCCCGCTGGGCAGCTATCTGCGCAATAGCGCTGGTGCTCTTTAGCTTAATCTGCGTTATCTCTACAAAAGAGAAAAATGTGGTTTACGGTGAGAAGAAAAAATTCTCATTTAAAAAGATTTTTCAAGTGCTCAAAACCAATGACCAGTTGGTCATCTTTATGGTTGTTGCCATGCTTTCCAATGCAGGCTGGTACCTGACCTCCGGCACGGCAGTGTACTACTTCTCGGATGTGCTGAATCAACCGAAAGCCCAGTCGATGTTCCAAACCATCGGCGCCGTCGGCTCTGTGTTAGGTCTTTTGGTAATCCCCGTTCTCTCCAAATGGTTTGACAAAAAGCGCATTTACCAAATATCGCTGCTGATGACCATGATCGGCTATGTGCTGATGTACCTGACAGGTCCGGTGCTCAAAAAGCCGATTTTGCTTGACATTTCCTATGTCTTCGCTTCCACGGGCATTGCCTCCATGTTTGTTTCGCAAACCATTTTCCTGGCAGATATCGTGGACTACGGCGAGTATAAGAACGGTGAGAGAAATGAATCGGTCACCTTCTCCATGAAAGGCTTTTTGCAGAAAATGGCATACACCCTGCAAACCATCATTTTGTTTGGCGGTTTGGGCTTGGTTAACTACAATGAGCAGATTACTTCTGCGAGCAAGCAAATCAACGCCACCACCAAAACCGCCATCGGCATTATCGCCTTTGCGATTCCGCCGCTGTTAATGCTACTCTCACTGATAGTATTTACCAAGAAATATAAACTGCACGGCGAGCTTGCCGAGCAGGTGCATGATTATATCTTAAAAGCAAGAAGTCAAACGCAAGCGGTGAACGACGAAAACAAACAATAAAAAACAAACCGTTTTCTTCTACCGGCACTTTGCCGGCAGGTATCTTTGTTTAGTTTTATAGTTTTGAAATAACACAGAAAGAAAGTCGGCGGGGCGCTCCCCTGCCGCATCCCGCTATGTTAAAACAATTTTTTCAAAAACAATTTCCGATAAAAAACGCCCTGTTTCTCTTCCTGTTTTTGAGCTCCTTTTGCACCGGGCTTTTCAGCGAAGCGTTTTGCGCCGTTACCTCTTTGGTGCTCACGGTGCTCTTGTGCGTTGAAATATTCAAAAGCGGTAAAATTCACTATTCAAAATCCATAGAAGGGCTTGTTCTGCTGCTGATTGCAGGCGGCTTTCTGGTCACAACGCTGTGGGCGACAGACCGGCTCTTTGCACTCATCGGCTTTTTAAAATTCTTTGCTCTGGTTTTGTTTGCCGTTCTCTTGTGCTCAAAAAGCGAACAACAGCGCGAAGAATTACTGGGCTTTGTGCCTGCTGCCGGCGTGCTGATGACCGTGATTTCGGCAGTGATGACCTATGCACAGATTGCACCGGAGTTTTTCTCGGTCAACAACCGCATCGCCGGCTTTTTCCAATACCCGAACAGCTTCGCGCTGTTTCTCTTAATCGGGCTGATTATTTGCGCGCTCTGCGGTGAGTTTCACCCGCTCAAACCGGTGGCAATGTTCATCTTACTCGGCGGCATTTTCCTCACCGGCAGCCGCACCTGCTTTGTCCTGCTGCTGGCAAGCCTTATCGCCATTTTGATTGTTTCAAAGGACAAGAAAACCAAGCTCTCCCTCGCCATACTGCTCGGCGCATTACTGGCGGCGGCAGCTGTTTACTACTTTGTGAGCGGAAAAACCGATACGCTCTCGCGCTTTTTCACCATTTCCGCTTCTTCCACCACACTCAAAGGCAGACTAATCTACGCCAAGGATGCAGCGAAAGAAGTCCTCAAGCACCCCTTCGGCTTGGGTTATATGGGGTATTACTTCACCCAAGGCAGTTTCCAAAGCGCTTTGTATGCCAATATGTTTGTGCACAATGAGCTGCTGCAAATGTTACTGGACATCGGCTGGATTCCGGCAATCGGCTTTTTGTTTGTCATCGGCAGGGCACTTTTCAATAAAGACAAGCCCTTCCACCACAAGCTGATTATTGCCGCCATCCTGCTCCATTCCCTGTTTGATTTTAACCTGCAGTTTTTAATTATTGATTTCATTTTCATCATCTGCCTGTCGGACAGCACGAAGGTGCAAAGCTTTACACCCAAACGCGGCGTGCAATGGGCAATCGCCGCGCTCTTGTCGCTGCTGTTTCTGCTTACCGCCTACTTTTCCGTTACCGTTGCGCTGTTCACATTAGGCAAAAGCGATAAAGCGGCGCGCCTTTGCCCCGCCTATACTTTGGCGCAAACCGACCTGCTCAGTCACGAAGAGGATACTCAAAAGCAGGTGGAAATTGCCGACACCATCTTAAAAACGAACCAACACATTTCTATCGCTTTCGGTGCTAAGGCAAGGGAACAATACGCCTTGGGCGATGTGCTGAAAATGATTGAATACGAAAAGAAAGCAATCGCATGTGCGCGCTATTCCAACAACGATTACAACCTCTATTATTACATGCTCTTGTCCGCAACAGAGCTGTATTTAAAGAAAGAGGATACCTCCAGTGCACGCAGCTGCATCAGAGAAATCACCCTCTTTGAAAAAAAGCTCAAAGAAATTGAAGCGGCTACCGACCCGAAAGCTTATGAGCTTCCGGAAAAGCCCGATTTCACGATTAAGCCGGAATACCGCCAACAATACCAACAGTTCAAATCGCTTCTGGCGCAAAACGGGCAGAAATAAACCAAACAGCCAAAAACTGCTATGGAGTCTCAAAACTCCCTGCCCGATTCTTCTTAATGAGTCAGCGCAACAGCCGCAGGTTCAAGCTCAACAACAATCCCGGTCAATCTATTCAGCCAAACCCTTTTAACTAAGTGCAAAATCCATTCAAATATAAAAAAGGAGGCCATTATCATGGCAGAAAACAACCAAAACATTCAGTCCAATCAAGTCTTCCGGCAGGCATATGTTGACCCGACCAGAGAAGTGATGGGTGTGGGTGCTTACATCGGAATGTTTATTCTTTCGGCAATCCCGATTGTCAACATTATTTGCTGGATTGTGTGGCTGATCAGCCCCAACACAAACCGCAATAAGAAAAACTACATTATCGCCAATATTGTTCTTTGGTTTATCGGCGTTCTTATCGTCGTTATTGTCAGCGTAATTTTGGCAGCTATGGGAGTCAATGTAAAAGATGCCCTCGCTGCCACAGCATAAAGTTTCCGGCAGTTATCTCATTTCTGCCGCAGGTTAGGAGGTTTCTATTATTATGAAAGCGTTTAAAAAATACCTTGCCGAGTTTATCGGCACAGCTGTGCTCGTTTGCTTTGGCTGCGGCACGGCAATGCTTGTCGGCTGTGATGCGGCAAACGGCAGCGGCTATCTGTTGACCGCCCTTGCTTTCGGTTTGAGCATTGTGGCAATGGCATATTGTGTCGGCAACATTTCCGGCTGCCACATCAACCCGGCAGTCTCGCTTGCCGTGCTCATTCGCAAAGGCATGAGTGTGAAAGATTTTTGCGGCTATGTGGTCGCACAAATCTTAGGTGCGTTTGCCGGTGCAGGCATTTTGGCACTGATTTTCGGTATGGGCAATGTTATGGACCAAACAGGCGGCTTCGGCTCCAACGGGCTTGCCGGTGTCAAAGACAGCATTGCCGCAGGCTTAATTGTGGAGTGTGTGCTCACCTTTGTTTTTGTGCTCGCCATTTTAGGTGTGACCAGTTCCAAAGCAAAGCACGGCTCCTTCGGCGGCTTAGTGATTGGCTTGACTCTCACCTTTGTGCACATTTTGGGTATCGGTTTGACCGGCACCTCCGTGAACCCTGCCAGAAGCATCGGTCCTGCTTTGGTCGCTGCCATCAACGGCAACACGGAGCCGCTTTCTTCGCTGTGGGTATTCATTGCAGCGCCTCTTGTCGGCGCAGCACTTGCCGCACTTTGCTACGGTTTCCTTGAAAAAGGAAAAGAGAAGAAAAAGAAATAAACGAATTGGATTTGCGGAGCCCTTGCGGCTCCCAAATCCTTATTAAATGAATAATTAATAATGAATAATGAATAGTTAAGGGCGACACATTCGCACTTGATTTTATATCCCCTCTGTCGGCTCTGCCGACATCTCCCCCAAGGGGAGAAAAAAGCATTGTTTGAGTAAAAATCATCAAATGATAGAACAACACATAAAATGGGGTCCCCGAAAAGTATTTCGAAGAAAACTTTTTGGGGAAGAGGACAAACAAACAAAGCAATACTAAAGCATTTGCTTGCAAATGTTTTCTATTGTGAAGTTTGTTTGGACGAGGGTGAGGGTGTCCACCCTGACAGGGTCCGTCCCTTTTGTCACTTCGTGACATTTCCCCGCACTGCGGGGAATCACCCTCAATTATTCACTTAGCCGAGCAACACATAGTGTTGCGAACGCCAAGGTTCCGGGAACCAACTCCAAATCTTTGATTTGGTTAGTTGGTCGGGTTCTTATTCATTATTCACTATTCACTACAAATAACTATGAAAAAAGCCACACCCGCTTCTGCCGAAGCGCAGTACAAAAAAATGACCGAAACGCCGGTCAAAAAACTCATTGCCACTCTCGCTCTGCCGACTGTCATCAGCATGCTTATCACGATGATATACAATGCGGCGGATACTTTTTTTGTGTCCAAAATCAGCGTGCCGGCAAGCGGAGCGACAGGCATTGTGTTTTCTCTGATGGCATTGCTGCAGGCTTTCGGCTTTATGTACGGGCACGGTGCCGGCTCCAATATCAGCCGCAGGCTCGGCGCCAAGGAAATTGAGAGCGCCCGCACTTACTGCACGACCGCTTTTTTCTTAGCGCTGGTCACCGCGCTGCTGATTATGGCGGGCGGGCTGCTGTTTTTGACACCCTTGATGCGCGCACTGGGGAGCACTCCGACAATTCTCCCCTATGCCAAAAGCTATGCACTGTGGATTCTCATTGCTGCGCCGGCAATGGCGACTTCCTGTGTGATGAACAACATCATGCGCTATGAAGGGATGGCAAAGCTGGCAGTGATAGGGCTTGCCACCGGCGGCATTCTCAACATCTTTTTAGACCCGCTGCTCATTTTTGTCTGCAAGCTCGGCATCCACGGTGCCGGCATTGCCACTGCCTTTTCGCAATACCTGAGCATGGGCATTTTGCTGTATTTCTTTTTAAAAAAGAAAACGCAAAGCCGCATTGCTCTGCGCTATTTTTCCTTTCGCCCCCGCATCAGCTGGGATATTATCAGCGTGGGCGCACCGAGCTTTGCAAGGCAGGGGCTCAACTCCGTTTCCACCATGCTCTTAAATGTGCAGGCAGAGCCCTATGGCGATGAATGTATTGCCGCCATCAGCATTGTTGCAAAGCTGTTTATGTTTATTTTCAGCGTTTGCATCGGCATCGGGCAAGGCTTTCAACCGGTGTGTTCCTTTAACTACGGCGCCAAAAAATATGACAGGGTGCGCGAAGCCATTCGCTTTTTGTGGCTGTTTTCCGGTGTTGTGCTCATTGCCATCAGCGCGGCAATGTTTGCCGTGGCACCTCAGGTTGTCGCACTCTTTCGCGGTGAAACGCGCATTGTCGAAATCGGCAGTGCCGCGCTGCGCTACCTGTGCGTGGCGATGTGCTTTATGCCGACTGTGACCTGCGCGAACATGACCTTCCAAAGCGTGGGGCTGAGCGGAAAGGCATTTTTCCTTGCCTGTGCACAAAACGGTCTGTATTTTATTCCGCTGGTGTTGGTTTTACCGCGGCTTTGCGGCATCACGGGTATTGAAATTGCGCAACCGCTCGCCTACATTCTGGCAGCGGTGACAGCGCTACCGCTACTGTTGTCATTCTACCGCAAACTGAACACTGAACACTAATAAAAAGGCATTTCCTTTTGGAAATGCCTTTTTATTAGTATTTTTCACAAAACTCTTTTAGCTGTTCGGTGGAGAAGAAACCGTTGAATACCTCTCCCTCCACAAACTCTGCATCCGGTGCACTCTCTTGCAGGCTTTTGACTGCCTTACCGAAGCCGCTGCCGCCGCTGGTCGCGAACAGAACAATTTTTTTGCCGCTGAAATCATGAATCTCCAAAAAGGAGTTGATGATTGTGGGGGCAATGTACCACCAAATAGGAAAACCGATAAAAATCACATCATAGGGAGCGATGTGGATATC
This sequence comes from Clostridia bacterium, assembly GCA_017430965.1. Taxonomy (GTDB): domain Bacteria; phylum Bacillota; class Clostridia; order Oscillospirales; family Acutalibacteraceae; genus RUG714. The sequence continues at coordinate 16,916 of JAFRLX010000004.1, forward strand.
ATCCGTTACAATCGCCGGGTGCGGTACGCGCCCTTTCATTTCGTTCGTGGAGCGGGAGAGCGGGTTCATCCAATTCAAATCTTTTTTGCTGTAAGGCATCAGCGGCTTGATTTCATATAAATCATATCCGCTTGCCGCCGCCAAGTTTTCGGCAACGGTCTGCGTGGTGCCGGTAGCGGAAAAATACGCAATTAATTTGTTAGCCATAGTCTTCACTCCTTTTTTCTTATTTCCTTCTACCTATTATTATATTGCCTCTTATATCGCTTGTCAATCAAGCTTTTTTGTAAAGGTGATAACTTTTACAAAAAGGCGGCAAACCCTGCGCCGCCGCCGCATGCGCCGAAGTATTCAAAAAAGCCCGCTGTTGCCTTTTAAGACAACGACTTTCGATTGCAAGTGCCGGTTTGTAAAGTGTTTGGACTTTACTTTTTTGTGCCGCCGGCTTTTTGCTTAAAATCTGAAATCGCGCTTGCCGAGGTGGATGTTTTCTATGTATTCCTTTGCCAAGCGCCTTGCCTTCTCGTTGGGAATCTTTTCAAGCTCCTCCCGAATGAGCTTTTCGCCCACCGCTTTGGTGGCGGGTGAAGCGTAGTCCTCCAAAAACTCCTTCAACGTCATCAGCGCGTTCGGGTGGCAGCAGTTGAGAATTTGTCCGGTTTTGCACAGGCTCATAAAGCGGTCTCCCGTTCTTCCCTCGCGGTAACAGGCAGTGCAGAAGGAAGGGATGTAACCCAAATCCATTAACCACTTCACCACTTCATCGAGAGAGCGCTGGTCGGAAACATCAAACTGCTCGGTATCGTGGGGGCGTTCATCCGCCTCATAGCCGGCATAACCGCCCACCGAGGTTCTTGAACCGCCGGAAATTTGGGAAATCCCCAAATCCAGCACACGGTTGCGGCACTGCTCGCTCTCGCGGGTGGAAATAATCATTCCCGTGTACGGCACGGCAATGCGAATGCAGGCAATGATTTTGGCAAAAATCTCATCATCAATGCCGTTATCAAAGGTATCGGGGTCAATGTCATCCGCACGCCTTAGGCGCGGCACGGAAATTGTGTGCGGTCCGACACCGTGCACCGCTTCTAAATGCTCGGCGTGCATGAGCAGCCCCGCAAATTCATATTTGTACATTTCCAAGCCAAAGAGCACGCCTAAGCCGACATCATCAATGCCGCCTTCCATCGCCCTGTCCATCGCCTCGGTGTGGTATGCGTAGTTGTGCTTGGGGCCTGCCGGATGCAGCGCCTCATAGCTCTTTTTGTGGTAGGTTTCCTGAAAGAGAATGTAGGTGCCGATTCCTGCCTCGTGGAGCTTTCTGTAGTTTTCCACAGTGGTGGCGGCAATGTTGACATTGACTCTGCGAATAGCACCGTTTTTGTGCTTGATGGAATAGATGGTGTGAATACACTCCAAGATGTACTCAATCGGGTTGTTGACCGGGTCCTCGCCGGATTCAATTGCCAGGCGCTTGTGCCCCATATCCTGCAGCGCAATCACCTCTTGCTTGACTTCCTCCTGGGTAAGTTTCTTGCGCGGAATACTCTTATTTTGGTAATGATACGGGCAGTAAACGCACTGATTGACACAGTAATTGGAAAGGTACAGCGGTGCAAACATCACAATGCGGTTGCCGTAAAACGCCTGCTTAATATCATTGGCAAGGCGAAACATTTTTTCCGTAAGCTCCGGAATATCGCACGCTAAGAGCACGCTTGCCTCGCGGTGGGTTAAACCGGCGCACTCGGTGCCTCTGCCGGTTTTGCGGGGTGCCGCTTTCTCTAAAATGCTTTCAATCAGTTCCCTGTTGTGCTTGTTTTCTTCGGCATAGGCAAGGGTTGCCTGAATTTCCGCATCATCAATAAATTCTTCTGCCTTTAAAGATTTCGGGTTGTACATAGTCTATCTCCTGTAAGTTTGATTTATTATTCAAATGCACTTGCGCATCATTCGCAGCACAAACATCATTTTGCGGGCTCTGAGGACTGCCCGTAATCGCCTCTGGCTTGCACAATTTCATAGCCGATTTTTTGCAGGCGCTGCTGCAGGCAATTCACACACTGCGCGGATTCATCGCCGGTGCAAATCTTGTTGTCATAGAGCATATATTTGCGGCGCACTGCTGTCGGCGAGAGGTTCGGCATCACCACATTTGCACCTGCCAAAATGCCCTCTTCTCTGCCGTAAGGGTGAACGGTTCCCAGCGCCGTGGTTGCCGGCAAAAGGGTTTGCGGCAGCATGATGCGCACGAGAGAAAGCACCAACAATGTGGTTTCAAAAGAGCCTGCCGGTTCTTTTTTAAAAGGTGTGTCCTTATGCGGCAAAAAAGGTCCCACGCCCACCATGTGCGGTTCAAAATCCCGCAAAAAGCGCATATCCTCTGCCAGGCATGCCGGGGTTTGGTAAGGAGAACCTATCATCATCCCGCAGCCGGTTTGAAAGCCGATGGCTTTGAGCTCCTGCAGGCATTTGAGCCGACTCTCCAAGCGCATATTGGCGGGGTGCAGATGCGCATAATGCGCCGCATCTGCCGTTTCGTGGCGCAGTAAGTAGCGGTCTGCTCCCGCTGCAAAGAGTGCGCGGTATTCCGCCTCACTCAGCTCTCCGAGCGAGAGTGTCACCGCACAGTCGGGGTGTCGGCTTTTCAAGGTGCTCACAATATCGCACAAGGCGGCATTGCTGTAGGCTTTATCCTCCCCGCTTTGCAGCACAAAGGTGCGAAAGCCGAGCGCTGCGCCTTCTTCACAGCAAGAAAGGATATCCTCTTTTGTCAGGCGATACCGCTGCGCGTTACGATTGGAGCAGCGAATGCCGCAGTAGTAACAATCCTGCTTGCAGTAGTTGGAAAACTCCACAAGACCGCGTATATAGATGCGCTTGCCGAACACACTGTCGGCAATCTCCCTTGCCAATGCGGCGGCATAGTGCCTGTCCGCCTCGGTAAAGGTGGCAAACAGCTGCACCCACTGAGCTTGGTCCAGCGCCTTTTGGCTATTCAATTTATCAATCAGTTGTTGATTTGTCATCGATATCCAACATCTCCACCGAGCGCTCCAAAATGCCGGTTACGGCGGCGATAAAAATGCCGTAATTGGTAAAGGGAACGCCCTGCTGCTCTGCCGCTTTCATTCTGTATTTCACTTCCCGCTCATTGAGCATGCAGCCGCCGCAGTGAATGATAAGCTTGTAGGGGCTCAAATCCTCCGGAAAAGCAGTGCCCGAGCAGGTTTCAATCTCTAACCGACAACCGGTTGCCTGCTTTAACCAGCGCGGGATTTTGACTGTGCCGATATCCTCACACCGGCGGTGGTGCGTGCAGCCCTCGGCAATGAGCACCCTGTCGCCCTCTTTGAGAGTGTTCAGCGCTTTAACACCGCGCACCGCGGTTGCCAAATACCCTTTGTAGCGCGCCATCAAAATAGAAAAAGAAGTCAGCGGAATCGACCGCGGGACTGCCTTGGAAACTGCCGCAAACACCTGCGAATCGGTGATGACCAGGCGTGGCGGCTGCTTACAGTTTTGCAGCGCACCTTCCACTTCATTTTCTTTGACCACCAGTGCGCGCGCACCGGCATCTAAAATATCCCGAATGGTTTGCACCTGCGGCAGAATGAGCCTGCCCTTGGGAGCAGCCGTATCAATCGGCACCACCAGCAGGACTGTATCGCCTGCCGCAAGCAAATCGCCTGCAATGGGCTTTTCCTCCTGCTCGGTGCGAAGAGCTGCCACCCGCTCTTTGAGCGCCTCAATCCCCTCGCCTGTTTTGGCGCTGATGTAAAGCGCATTGTCTGCAAGCGGCTCTCTTTCGGTGCACACATCACACTTATTGTAGGCTATCAGGTAAGGAATGTCGCGCTGCTCAAACAGGGAAAGCAATTCCTGTTCGCAAGCCCCTAAGCCCTCTGTGGCATCAGCCACAAGCACGGCAATATCGGTCTTTCTGAGAATTTGCAGGGTTTTTTGCACCCGCAGTTCTCCCAAGCTGCCCGCATCGTCAAACCCCGGGGTGTCAATGACCATCACAGGTCCGAGCGGCAGCAGCTCCATGGCTTTGAGAACCGGGTCGGTCGTGGTGCCCTTGTGCGCGGAAACCACCGCCATCGCCTGACCCGTGACTGCGTTGAGCGTGCTGGATTTTCCGGCATTGCGCCTGCCGAAAAAGCCGATGTGTATTCTGTTGGCGGAAGGGGTAGATTGCACAGACATAGTTGCTCCTTTTTGCGCATGCGGCTTTGGCAATGTGCCGTCAGTGATAGAAACGCAGTGCTTCGCGCTACCATAGCAATGTTGTTTGACACACTTGCCGCCTGCTGAATTTTTAATAAAAAAGCGCGCCCGATTGGGCGCGCGGTTGTTGCTGTTTTGCCCAATCTTTCATCTCAAATGTACATTTTTGATGTCAGAGAGTTGTTTATTTAACAAGAATTACTTTTGCGAGTATACGGTCTTTGCGCTCACACCGTCAATCTTGCCGATATTGCCGGCTAAGGTGTTGATGGTATCCTGTGCGCCGTCTACCGCAATGGAGATAATGCCGATGTCTTTTTTGCGGTACGGAATACCCATTCTGCCGATGATAATGGAATTAAATTCATGGAGCACGGCATTGACTTCATCGGTCGCCGAGCCTTCCTCTACAATAATGCTGATAATGGCCACTCTGGTTTCCATATCGATTACCTCCTTATCGGTTTATTATATTATATAAATTTTAAACTATTCTGTCAATGGCAGAAATGCACAACAAAGCGCGCTTGCCGCGGCAGGCGCCTTGTGCGAAAACACTTGCGCTATTGCCCCCGCATTTGCTGCATTTGTTCGTGCTCTGCCTTGAGCTCTTTGAGCAGAGCATCGCACTGCCACATAAGATTGGTCGGGGTGAGCATGGCTTTATACGGAATCATGACCTGCTCTTTTCTCAGTATATCCAAAAACTGCTCCATTTGCGGGCGGGAAAAGCCGCACATCATCAGCATCGGCTCTGCAAACGGAGCCAGGCACACTTCCTTGGCGCGCGGCAAAATGCCGAGCAGCGCGCCCGGAGTCTGCACAAAATCCGCTTGCGCTACCGCTACCGCTTGTGCGCCGCACGCTTCTGCCGCAGCAGCGAGCTTCGCCGCTTCTTTGCCGGTAATGTTAAAGGTTAAGACTTTAGATTCCATCGTTACTCCTTGACAAATAAGGATTTTGCGAGGTCGCAGACCTCGACAAATCCTTATTTGTCTGTCGACCCGAACCCGCCGACACCTCTATCGGTGTCGGAAAGCGCCTCGACCTCTTCAAACCGGGCGGTGATGTAGGGTGTGATAACCAGCTGCGCAATGCGCTCCCCTTCCTCAATCACCTGCTCCTGCTCGCCGTGGTTGTGCAGCGCCACCATGATTTCCCCGCGGTAGTCGCAGTCCACCACACCCACCTTGTTGGCAGGCGCCAGGTTCCTTTTGGCAGCAAGCCCGCTGCGCGCATACACCAGCCCCGCATAGCCTACCGGAAGTTCGAGCGCAATGCCGGTGTGCACCATCACCGTTTGGTGAGGCGCTATCGCTACCGGCGCCGCGCACACGGCGTATAAATCCGCGCCTGCCGCAAAGGCAGAACCGTAGGAAGGAATGCGCGCCTTCTCGGATAACTTTTTAATTTTCACTTTCGCCTGCATATGACAAAATCCCCCTATGCTATTTGCTAATATTTTACCATAATGCCTTGCAAAAAGCAAAAAAAAGTGGTATACTTTCTAAAAAATGAAATGCGGCGGCTTTTCCTGCCCGAGAAAAGAGTTCACTATGTTTTATGAAAAAACGCTTAGTGACAATTTAATAGGTGCTTCCGGTATCGATGATTTGATTGATGCCTTTGAAATGATGTGCCGTGAGCGCAGCGGGTTGTTCGATGATTTGGTGTTTCTGGAAAGCGGCAATTTCGACTTTTCGGGCAAAAAGGAGTTTTATGTTTCCCTTGCCCGGCAGTATAAAGACAGCGCGTTTACCGATGGTTTTTCCATTATCCGCTTAGATATCATTTACCCGGAAATCAAGCTCAGTTTTAAAAATAAACGCAGTCTCAAAAAATACATCAGCTCCGACCAAACAGGCGGTTCCTACAGCCTATTTTTCAAAAAAGTGCGCGAAAGTGCACTGCTGCGATATATCAAGGAGCAAAATTTGCAGTACGACCGCTACGAAATCCTTCAAGAAGAAACAAACTAAAAGAGTTGCAACGGATGCCCGATGCAACTCTTTTTTTCATCACTTGCATATATCCGGCACCGCGGGTAACACTACTAAAAAACAGTAAAGGAGTTTTTGAGTATGACAGAAGATACCGTGGAATTGTTAAAGGAATGCAACGCAGGCGCCAAAATGGGTGTGGAATCGATTGATGAAATTCTCGACAAAACCGAAACCGAGGATTTGAAAAAGATTTTAGCCGTTTCCAAAGTGGAGCACAATGAAATCATCAAGCGCACCGGTGAAATCTTAGCGCACAACGAGATTGAAACCGACCGCCCTGCCGCCATTGCCAAGTTCATGAGCAAAATGAAAACAGAGCTAAAGCTCATGACCGGGAACGCCGACCAAAAAATTGCCGAGCTGATGACAGACGGCTGCGACATGGGCATCAAATCTCTCACACAGTATTTGAATGAGTATTACGCGGCAGACCATAACGCCAAGGAGCTGACACACAAGCTCATTAAAGTTGAAGAAAGCACCAGAGAAAAGCTGAAAGCATATTTATAAGCTTCAGTCAAAACAGTAAATCATCAAGAAGGATTTGCGCGCCGCAAGGCCCTGCAAATCCTTCTTTTTTTCAGACAACCAAATGCCCCTGTTTTTCGGCAACGGCAACGGTGGCAACGCTGCCGGCATTAAACTGCAGGTAGTCTTCCTCCACGCCGTCGCTGAATATCACACCGTTTTCCGCCATGTGGGAAGTGATTTGCAGCGGGTGTGCCGCATCCACCTTGCCAAACACCAGCGTGTCGCCCGTGGAAGTGCTTGCATACGGCTCTCTGACCGCATAATAGAGGTAAGCGGAATCTCTTTGAAATTCCTGCGGCAGCTGCGGTGCACCCTGCAGCCCGAAGTAGCGGTCTACCCCGCCGGCACCTGCCAGTACACTTTTGAGCCAACCGGTTTTGCCAAGACCGGTCGAAACGATGATACCGCTCGAGCACTGCAGCTCTTTTTGCTGCGCAAAGCGCAGCTCATAGCGGGCGGAGACATGGCTTTTTTGCCCGATAAAAATGTCGTTGACACCGCACAGGCTCTGCCCGTCATTGAGCGTTGCCTGCGCCAGGGTGACGATTTGTGTTTTGCGCAGGTTTTTGAGTGTCTCCTGTGCAATAAGCGGCACTTCGCTGACTGTGAAAGGCACCAGGTAACCATCCCAGCGGCGAGGGTCGGAATTGACACCGATGAGCTTTTGCCGTTCAAGGTATTTGAGCACATTTGCGACCAAACCGTCGCGCCCGAGTGCTACCACCAAATCATCCTCACCGAAAAGGAAGGAGGAAATATACTCCCTATCCAGGCACTGCACCCGCCCGAAGCGCTCCAGGGACTGCACTACAGAGTTGAGCGCTTCCCGGTAGGTTTCGTGCTCTGTGCGGTATTCTTCAAAATCTCCGCTCCTGCACTCGAGGTAGAACTTCACCTGTTCAATAGTATTATAACGGTACACCAGGTTTTCCAGGCGCGTTTTTTGTGTGACAAGAACGATTCTTTGCTTTGCATTTCTTTGCATGAGTGCTCACTCCTTTTGGCTTACTGCCGCGCTTTTTTACTGCACTTTTAAGCTTTCCAGCAATTCCGGGCTGATGTTGAGCGAACCGATTTTTTGGCTGTTCTGTGCCAAGCTGTCAAATGCTTTGGCAATCATCTTCTCCGGTTCCATATTCAGTGTTGCCAGCGCAACCAATACATCTTTATTCAGCTCGTTATATGCCTGCATCACGGCACGAATGCGGTAGGCTTCGGCATCCGCCTGCATTTTGGCATTTTCCAGTTTGAGTGTTTCGAGCTGCTTTCTCTGCTGCTCCACTTCAATGAGAGCGGCGATTTTAATGCGCTCGCTTTTGGCTTGGTTCTCCACCTTCATGATTTCGAACTCGTTTTCCTGCTCCACCACCATTTTTTTGGCGGCGATTTCGTTTTCCTTAATCTGCTTTTTCTTTTCCTCCACGGCAATGTCGGTATTGAGCTCATTTTCTTTGATTTTGCGCTCCTGCTCAATCGCGGCATAGCGGCGCTCATACAGCGCATTGTCCGACTGCTTTAAAATGCTTTCTCTGGTCTTTGCTTCGAGCGCGCGCATGGTTTCCTTTGCCGGCACCACTGCGAGAATGGAAACCCCTGCCGGTGCAATGCCGAGCGCCTTGAGTTCCGGCAAATCGGCAATATCCCGCTGCACGGTTTGTGCAAATGCCTTTTCATTGGCAATCGCCTGCGACAATTCCATGGCATTGATTTGCTTTTTGACAATCACTCTTGCCATATTCACCAACCGCTTGGAAAGCACGGCGAAGGGGTCGTGGTAATAGGCTTTGGTTTTGAGCTGAATGGAAAAGTCCACGGCACTCAAAGCAGCTTGAAAATCTGCAATTCTGTAGGTCAGCTGCCCCTGTACACAAACACTCTGGTGGTCAAGTGTTCTCTCCTCGAACATAAAATCCACATCGTGATGCTGCATGGGAATCATGCAGGCAGTGGTGTTCTTTTCCATGTAAAAGAAGGATAAGCCTAATCCCTCTTTGACAACTCTTCCGTTTTTGTATTTGAGCACATACTCGCTCGGTAAAAATTTAACAAACATCTTTCTCTCCTCCTTTTTTGTGATGCTGTATGTTTGTAAAGATGATGTGTTCCTGCAGAGGAACCACCTCCTTTTGTTTGTTATTTCCATATTGATAATATCATATTAGTTCTAACTTGTCAAGTCTTTTTTCAGCTTTCTTTTTTGCACGCAAACGCTCCCCTGTTCCCTGCCATGCTGCCCTTATTTTTACCCATATATTAAAAACCATTATACTCACAAGAGTGCCGCAGCCGTGCGGGCAGGGGCAACCGAGCGCTAAAAAAATTACTGCAATTTTTTGTTGACAATAGTGGAAAATTGTGTTATTATTAGTTTGAAAATAACAAAAGGTGGTTAACATGAACAAAGAAAAAGATTTTTTAGCATCCTATTCCATTGAGGACTATGAACGCCCTTCCTTAACCACGGATATTGCCTGCTTTCGCATTCAAAACAGCAGTGAAGAAAACTACCGCAAAAATCCGAAAACCAAACTCACCCTGCTGCTGATTAAGCGAAAAGAGCACCCGTTTCAAGGCTGTTGGGCGCTTCCGGGCGGCTTTTTGCAGCCGGGTGAAACCATTGAAGCCTGCGCCCTGCGGGAGATTGAGGAAGAAACAGCGGTTAAGCCCGTTTCCATTATGCCGGTGGCAGTATTCAGTGAAACCGGGAGAGACCCCAGAGGCTGGATTATCTCCAACGCCTATGCCTCGATTATCAGTGATGAAAACATTAGCGCTGTCGGCGGAGACGATGCTGCCGATGCCAAGTGGTTCGAAGTCAGTTTCACGGAGGAAAATGAACATGCTTTCCACCTCAAGCTTACCCACGGTGATATTTCACTGTGCGCTACTCTCAATGAGACCACCACCAGCTTCGGTGTCAGCCGCTTTGAAGTGGTGGAAAGCAGCGGGTTTGCCTTCGACCACGCCACCATCATTGCAACCACTTTGAGTGCGATTCGCTCGCGCGCCAAGGATTTTGAGTACCTGTTTGATTTTCTGCCGGAGAAATTCACCCTTACCGCCCTGCAGAAGGTACAGGAAACGATTATGAACATTGAGGTGCTTCCGGCAAATTTCCGCAGAAAGGTTGCCGATTATGTGGAGCAGACCAATGATTATACAGCCGGCTCCGGTCATCGCCCGGCACAGCTGTATTGCAAGCGTAAGAAAACCAATTCATAAATATAATAAAGAAAAGAGGTTCCTATGAAAAAGCTGTTAATTGTTGTAGATATGCAAAATGACTTTATCGATGCGGCGCTGGGAAGCAAAGAAGCGCAGTCGATTGTGGATAATGTGTGCCGCAAAATCGAGCAGTTTGAAGGCGATATTTTTGCCACCTTTGATACCCATAGCGAAAACTATATGCAAACGCTCGAAGGCAAAAAGCTCCCTGTCCCCCACTGCATTGAGGGCAGCGAGGGGCACAAGCTCAACCCGAAAGTTGAGCAGGCACTTGCCGCAAAAGGCTACACGCCGGTTCAAAAACACACTTTCGGCTCCTTTGCACTCGCAGAGCTTATCAAAGAAAACTACCAACCCGGCACATTTGAAATCGAGCTTATCGGGCTTTGCACGGATATCTGTGTGGTTTCCAATGCACTGCTTTTAAGAGCAACTTTTCCGGACACGGCAATTTGTGTGGATGCCGCCTGCTGCGCAGGTGTCACCCCTGCCGCTCATGAAGCGGCGCTGACGACCATGAAAAGCTGCCAAATTGATATTGTTTAAAAAGAGGTGAAAAGATGTTTGATGCAAAAAAGACCACGGAACAATGCGTGGCATGGATTCGTTCCTTTTTTGAAGAAAACGGGAAAGGCTGCAATGCGGTTGTCGGCATTTCCGGCGGGAAGGATTCTTCCATTGTTGCCGCTTTGTGTGTCAAAGCCCTCGGCAAAGACAGGGTTATCGGCGTGCTGATGCCCAACGGAAAACAGCGCGATATCGATATGGCGCAGCTGCTGGTAAAAAACCTGGATATCCGGCACTACACCATCAACATTCAATCGGCGTTAGAGGGGCTGAAAAAAGAAATGCCCTTTGAGTTGAGCAAACAGAGCATCATCAACCTGCCGCCGCGCCTGCGCATGACAACACTCTACGCCGTAGCGCAAAGCCACAACGGCAGAGTGGCAAACACCTGCAACCTCTCCGAGGATTGGGTGGGCTACTCCACACGCTATGGCGATGCCGCCGGCGATTTCAGCCCCTGCTCTCACCTGACTGTGCAGGAAATGAAGGCAATCGGCAGAGAACTCGGGCTTCCCGAGGTGCTCATTGAAAAGCCGCCGATTGACGGCTTGACCGGCAGAACCGATGAGGACTGTTTGGGATTCACTTACTTAGAGCTTGACCGCTACATCCGCACCGGCGAAATTGAAAACCCGCGCAGCAAGGAGCGCATTGATACCCTCCACCGCAGGAACGCCTTTAAACTCAAACTAATGCCCGCTTTTGAACCGGGAATTGCCACCATGGAGGAACAATGAACATACAAACCAAGCGCTTAGTACTGCGCGAATTTCAACCGGAAGATTTTGAGGATGTGCATGCCTATTCCTGCGATTACGAAACTGTCAAGCACATGGTTTACGGCCCGAACACGCCGGAACAAACGCAGGAATACTTAAATGTGAAATGTGTGGAGGAGTGCAACGCCGTGCCCCGCATGCACTACAATATGGCGATTATGCTGCGCGAGAGCGGCAAAGTTATCGGCGGCGTTTCCCTGCACATGAATTGGCGCAGAGATGATGCGATTATCGGCGCCATTCTCAACACACACTTTACCGGCAGCGGCTATATGACAGAGGCGCTCACCGGTGCATTTGAATACGCTTTTTGCAAGCTGCAGCTCCACCGCGTTCACGCAGTTTGCGATGTAAACAACAAAGCCATTCAGCATGTTATGGAAAAAGTCGGCATGCGCAATGAGGGCACAATGGTGCAGCGCGGCAAATCCCGCCCCGAAGAGAGCACGCCCTATTTTGACCAATTCGGCTACGGCATACTGCAAGAAGAATGGAAACAACATGAGGATATCATCATCGCCCCTGAGGCATGATGGCTCCGCGTTTATGGCAGGGGTTGCCCTGCCGGGAAAGGATGAAGATGAAATTTGAACCGATTATTGTATCGTTATTAGATACCGACCTGTATAAATTCAATATGGACCAGGTCATTTTCCACAAGCACACGGATTTGATTGGCGAGTACTACTTTAAATGCCGCAACGAGGACATTGTTTTCACCGAGGAAATGCTTGCGGAAATCAATGCGCAGATTGACCACCTCTGCACCCTGCGCTTTAGCAAAGAGGAATTGGATTACCTGCGCTCCATCCGCTTTATCAAAAATGACTATGTGGAGTTTTTGCGCCTGTGGCGCCCGATTCGCGAATATGTCAGCACCTCTTTGGATGAAAACGGGCAGCTGAGCATTGTGGTCAACGGCCCGCTGTTCTCCGCCATGCAGTTTGAAATCTTTCTGCTTGAAATTGTCAATGAGGTCTATTTCAGAATGCAGTATGACTATGCGGCGCTGCGCAAAGAAGCCGAAGCGCGCTTAGAGCAGAAAATTGCCGATTTCAACAGCGGCAAATACACATTTACTTATGCGGAATTCGGCTGCCGCCGCAGGCTCTCGCGTGAGTGGCAGGAAGAAATGGTGCGCCGCTTTGCAACTCAAACCAAAAACTGCGTGGGCACCTCCAATGTCTACCTTGCCAAAAAGTACCACCTCACCCCCATCGGCACCTACGCCCATGAATTTGTGCAGATGTACCAAGGCATTGATTCCATTCCCCTCGCCTACACCAACCACTACGCCATGCAGGATTGGTACACAGAGTATAAGGGCGATAACGGTACCGCTCTGACCGACACCATCACGACCGATTTGTTCCTGCTCGACTTTGACCGCTCCATGGTCAACAACTACACCGGCGTGCGCCACGACAGCGGCGACCCCTACGAATGGGGCGAAAAAATCATCGCGCACTACAAAAAGTACGGTGTAGACCCCAAGAGCAAGCTCCTACTCTTTAGCGACAGCTTGGATTTCGACAGAGCCCAAGAGCTGTACAACTACTTTAAAGATAAAACAAAGGTCTCTTTCGGCATCGGCACCTTCTGTTCGAACGATACGGGCGTTACCCCGCTCAATATTGTCATTAAGCTGCAATATGTCAACGGCAGACCGGTCGCCAAGCTCTCGGACACCCCGGGCAAGGCAATGTGTAAGGATTCCGACTACCTCAAATACTTAAAGGATTCGGTCGCCTTCAGGCTGCATAGAGAAAAATAAATAGCACAGCTGCGGGAACCCCTTGGGGCTCCCGCAGCCTGATTTCAGTGTTTCATGTTTAGTGCTTAGAATAAACTGTCTGCAAAAAGCGGTGCACCGTGGCGCACCGCTTTTTTCTGTTATTTTGTTTTTACTTTATAGGTTTTGCTCCAGGTGGAGAAGTAGTTCACCTTATTGAATGTTTTATAAGTTCGGATTCTCACACAATAAACTTTATTGGAGAGCAGCTTGCTGACCAGGGTTTTGTAGGATTTGGCATTTCTGACAGTCACTGTTTTTGCCCCGGAAAAGTTTACATTGGTTGCATACTGAATTTGGTAGCCGGTGACTGCTGTTCTTCTCCACTGTGCCAGGAAGCATTTTTTACCGCCTGTAAGCCTTGTGAGGGTAGTGCCCCTCGGCAATGTGGGAGAAAGCAGATACTTCCAAGCGGAGAAAACTGTCTTACCGTTGAGTGCCTTGTAAGTATATCTGACTCTGAATTTGTAGTTGGTACCCGGTTGCAGGTTTTTAAACACAGCGGAGGTACCGTTGACAACATTGTAGTAGGTTGCCCATTTGTTGCCTGCTGCATTGGAAATCTGCACCTGGTAGGCGATGGCGCCTGCAACCTTATTCCACTCAACCTTTTGCGCCACGGCTGTTCTGGCAGTGCATTGGAACACCATCAATTTCTTGGCATTGTGGTAATAATGAATCTTTGCGGCTAAGAGTGCATCATTTTGTATATCAATTTGAATGTTCTTAAACTGCGCAGGTGAACCGCCGTAGTAAACATCCTTTAAAGCATTGCACTCATCAAAAGCGCCTATGTTAATATGTTTTATCGAAGTCGGAAGGCCCACGGCAGTCAACGGACTATTGGTGCCGTACCATGACTCCTTGCCGAACACTGCACGGGCAATGCCGGTTGTGCCGCTCTTAATAGTAAGCTTTTTGGCGTATGCGCCCGCTTCGGCATCCACAAGCCAAGTGTCCATATACAGTAAGCCGTTGTTCCAATTGGCTTTATTGTTATAGTACCCGCTGTTTTCAAAAGCACCTTGCTCAATTTCGATAACCGAAGCCGGGATTTTGATACTGCCGAGGTTTGTGCAAGCATAAAATGCACCGCTGTCAATCACCTTGACCGTGCCGGGAATCTTGGTGGTTTGGCAACCTGCAATCAGTTCATCCTCTGTCTTATCAATAATCGCGTTGCAATTGTCGCGGCTGTCATACTTTTCATTGTTCTCATCCACGGTGATGCTCTTTAATGCATCACAGCCGACGACAATATTTGTTTGCAATTCCGTGACATTCGCCGGGATGGAGAGGCTTTCTAAACCTGTGTAACCAAATGCATAGTAGCCGATGTGCTTCACCGCATGCGGAATCTCTACATTGGTAAGGCTCTTGCACTGATAAAATGCATGAGCACCGATAAGAGTGACAGAATCCGGAATGGTAATTCTTCCCAGTTTTTCACATGCGTAAAATGCACCGCTTGTAAGAATATCAAGGGATTCGGGAAGTATGCAGCTTTGCAAATTGCTGCAGTATGCAAATGCATCTTCGCCGATGTCAACATCCTTGTCTATGCCTGCAAAGTTAAGGCTTGGTAAGGAAGTGCAGTTGTAAAACGACATATCCCCAACCCGCTCAATCGTACTCGGAATCGAAACACTTGTCAGATTTTCGCATTTTTCAAACACCATTCTGCCGATACTGGTGATGCCTTCATTAATAACAACCGTTTTGATGCCTGCCTCATCATAGAAGGGAGAACGAGTGGTTACACCCTCAGCCGGGTCGTAATCATAATCCTCCATATCACCGCTACCGCTGAAAGTCAGCTTACCGGTAGCAGCATCGAAGCTATAGGTGACATTTTTGCCGCAGTACCCGCTCGGAGCAAGCGCCGAGGAAGTAATTTGCAGCCCTGCAAAGGTGCCAAGCACGAGTGCAAGCACCAGCACAAAACTTAATACTTTTTTCATATAAATTCCTCCTTGTGAAATAAAATGAAAATACAATGCGAATAGCGGTTTAGGCGCTATTCTTTTGTTATTAATGATATTATACCATAATCACGCAGCTTTGCCTACCCCCCAAAGGGGTGGTTTTTTCAAAACACCTTTCTCAAAAAGTTATAAAAGCAGGCTTTCCAAAACTCCATGCCGTGTTCAAAGCCCTTTACATAATCGGTTTGGTTGGGAATACCGCTCTCATCCAGCGCTTTTTCATAGGCTTTTGTCACCAAATAGCTCGTTGTATCTTTGCTGCCCACGGTCATATACAGGTAACAGGGTTTTTCGCTTTCTTTGAGCTTTGGGAAAGCCTCAAACACGGTGTTTTCCCAATAGGTACCGTGGTAATACGGGGTGGGCACCACTCCGGGATTGGGCGCAAACGCGCCGATGTAGCCAAAGCTGTCCGCCCACTTGATGCCGATGCAAAGCGCCTCGGCACCGCCCTCGGAGACCCCGGCAACCGCCGTGTTTTCCCTGCCGCTTTTCACCGGGTAGTGCTGCTCCACAAAAGGCATGACATCCAAGCGGATATCCTCTATGACTTTATCATAGCTCAAGCGCATTTGCTCTTGCGTTTTTCCGGCTTTGAGTTCCGGTTTATCCGTGTACATATCCACGCTGACAATGAGCATTTCCTGCGCCATTTTTTTGTGCAGCAGGTTGCCGTAAAGCACCTGCAGGTAGGAGTAGCGGTGCAAATGGTCCTCCGGTTCCCCGTAAAAACCATGCAGCACATACAGCACCGGATAGCGCTTACTTTGCTTGTAATGCGGCGGCAGGAGAATGTTAAAGTGCTTGTTTGCCCCTGCGGTGCGCGAATAGTACTGCACATTTTCCACCACTTCCCCGTAAGGAATCCAAAAATGCTTTTGGTGAAAATAGATATCTTCGTGGTAATCATTTTCGCGCTCTGCCGCAGCCGCGCCAGGTGCCGCATCGCTATTCTCTTGATTGGATTGGCAGCCGCACAGCCACGCACAGCACAGCGCCGCTAAGCACAGCCACGCAACGAGTTTTTGCTTCATACTTCCTCTACCGTTGTGACAAATTTTTACCATTATAGCACAATTTTTAAAAAAAGCAAACTGAAAGAGGTGCGCAAGTAAAGCTTTGCCTTGTAACTATTTCAAAGAAAAAGCGCAGCGCACACTGCCGCGCTCTTGTCCGGAAACTTAAAAAGCGGTTACACCTTAGGTGAGTCCCCGTAACGAAGTTTGGTTTTTGCGTTGTATTTTCATCCGCCTAAGTGATAAAATTTCCCTTGAATACGGCAAGTATGCAAGAAAAATTTTCTCCCTTATTCGAATAAAACTACTTAGCAAAAACTGC
>JAFRLX010000038.1 GCA_017430965.1 Clostridia bacterium
ATATCTCATTTGCGCTAATTTGTCTAACTGTTGAATTGACGGTGGAATTTCACTGTTTTGGTTTTTTGGTCTCCCTCGTTTGTGCAAAGCTTTTCCTGCTGCCAACGCTCTTTCTTTTCGATGTTCCCGCTCGAAAAATTTCTTGACTTGTTTATATGATAATCCGATTTTCTCCCCAACTTCTCGATGCGTTAATCCTTGATTGTGCAGTTCATAAATTTTCTTTGAGTACTGCTGCACACTGCGATATTTTTTTGCCATAATTTAAGCCTCCTATGGTAGTTTTTTTCATTCTACCATAGGAGGCCCTTTTTTTCATTGTCTACTTTTTACGGACTTGTGCATTATCAACACGTGGGCTTGGCTGTACGCCATTTTTTTAGGAGGATGAAAAGATATGGGAATGGTAGCATTGAAGTGTCCTGCTTGCGGAGCAGATATTCAACTTGATGACAGCAGGGAATTTGGGTTTTGCAACTATTGCGGAACAAAAGTAATGCAGGATAAAATCGTTGTTGAACATCAAGGAACAGTAAAGGTTGATAACTCTGAATATGTAGAGAAGTTTTTGCAAAATGCCAGAAGAGCGTATGAAAAGCAAGATTGGGAAGAAACAGAAAAGTATTACAATCTTGTCGAACAAAATGACCCAAGCAATATTGAAGCAATCTTTTATAGCGCATATGCAAAAGCATGCAATACACTTATAGAGGCAGATTTCTTTAAAAAGCAAGCTGCATTTGGCGTATTAAAAAGGTGCGTTGGAATAATCGATGATAATTATGTTCCCGCGGAGAAAGAAATAGTTCAAAGAGTGGGAAAAGACATATTAGGACTGTATAACACCAATTTTGTGTACACTCAAAAAAAGAATGGGTATGGATTGATAGTACAAGACGATAGAGCAAAAACAATAGATTTGTTCAATTTAGTCGGCGCTGAATTTGCTCAGTCGTGTTTAAATATTGCTGATACATATCCGGAAAATGATAAGGATAACAGAACTTACTTTTATAAGATAGCATCAAGTGTAGCCGATATTTCTTGCAGATATGAGTTTGCAGCAAAGGTAAAAAAACTTGCTTATCCTGATGCTTTAAGACCTATTACATTTATAAATAATAGTGGATCCGACAAAATGAAGTATTATCTTACTGTAGTTGGTGTTTTTGACAAGCAACCTGTTTCAAAAGGAACGTCAACAATTGAACTCCCTCAGGGTGATTATAAAATGATTTTGTATGGCACATATGGCAGTTTAGATGCTTCAAAGGCTGCAAAGGCAGGAGAGACAACTATTAGCATACCTAATCATAGCACTGTTGAAATTACATATAAAGCTTTTAGGGGATGTAATTTTATAATTTCGTAAACATGACAACGAAAAAGAACAAAAAGATAGATTTACACAAAGTCGGTTCCTTGTGCAAGATTAGCGGTAGAGAAATCTACCGCTTTTTTGCACTGCATAGACCCTCGTTCGAACCGTAGTCCAACTCTAGGCGGTTCGCGGAGGCGGCAGTTTTCTTGATGGAAAACACCGACATTATGGGGTCTATACCCTATATCAACACCCCGTTGCAGTGGTCGATTTCGTGCTGAATAATTTGTGCGCTCCAGCCCTCGAAGGTTTGGATGCGGGTTTGGAATTTCTCGTTCTGCCACTGCAGCTTGATTTTGCGGTAACGCGTGCAGGCACGCGGTTCTCCCTGCAGAGACAGACAACCTTCCTTTGTATCAAACGCTTCGCTTTTTTTGAGAATTTTCGGGTTGAACATTACTTTAAAGTCACCGCCGGCGTGGATGGCAATAATACATTTTTGCACGCCTATCATATTTGCCGCCATACCCACACAGCTTTCCTTGTTGGCTTTTAAGGTGTCCAGCAAATCCGCTGCAACAGGCACATCGGCTTCCGTGGCGGGGGCAGATTTTAAAGACAGTAAAAACGGGTCATGAACAATCTCTTTTACCATAAGACACTCCTCTTTTCCTTCTCTTTTTCTATCATACAGGATTTTTTGCATATAAACAAGCCGTAAATCCATACAATAAGAATAAGTGACGAATAAGGGGGTGAAAGTGTGAAGAAAAGTGCATGGAAAAACTATGTCTTTTACATTGTCATCAGTGAAGCGGTCGGGCTTTTGGCGGGGTTTCTCATTCGCGAGGGCACAAAGATGTATGCGCAGACCATCGCCAAACCGCCGCTTGCACCGCCCGCTATCCTTTTCCCGATTGTGTGGACAATTCTCTATGCACTCATGGGCATTTCGGCGGCGCGCGTGTCGTTAAGCGAAGCCTCGGCGCGGCGTAAACGGGCGCTGTATATTTTCGCGGCGCAGCTCGTTTTCAATTTCTTTTGGAGTTTGATTTTCTTCAATGCGCAGGCGTTCGGCGCAGCCTTTTTCTGGTTGCTTGCACTGTGGGTGCTCATCCTTGTCATGGTCCTCTCATTTCGAAAAATCGAGCCGTGGGCGGGGTATCTGCAAATCCCGTACCTTATCTGGGTGAGCTTTGCCGCTTACCTGAACCTCGGCGTTTGGCTGCTCAATAAGTAAAGGTGCTCTGTCAATATGCCTTTGTAATGGGAAATTAATGCAGAAAGAGACAACTCTCAAAACAGTTTGTTTTGGCGCCAAACCGTTTTTTCGCTTCAAATTTTTCTTAGTATTGCAGCTGCGCGGTGAATAAACCGCCGCCAAGGGCAAATACTAAAACAGAAATGAAGAATAAGGGGGAAGAAACGTGAAAAAATCGAACAAAAAAGCAGTAGGTGCGCTCAGTGCCGGAATGGTAGCAGGCATGTCTCTCGGGGCACTCGGTTTATATATGTTTTCCAATCAGCGCGCTGTCAGGAAAACGGCAAAGAAGGCAGGCAAAGCCATTTCCGGTTTGATTGACGGATTTGAAAATATGATGTAGCCGACAGGCAAAAGAAAAATGACCGTTTTTGCAAACGGCCATTTTCTTTTGGTTTTAAATGTATGAGGGGGATTCGTTTCTAATGAAACGGTTAGGAGGTGTACCTCGGAGTGTTCTCCTTAGTACGCTTTTATCATAACCTGCAGTTTTTAAAAAGCAATGTACGATTTATGAATTATTTGTAAATTCATTTCGCCCTCCCCTGTTCTGCAGTTACCTTGTCGGTTTGCGGCGGTTGAACCCTGCGGCACAAAGGCGGCTGCAAGCGAAAAAAGGCAGCGGGCGCAGGAGAAAAAACGGTTTTTGAATAAAAGCGCATTTTTTTCCAAAACTAAAAGTAGTCAGCACAATGATAAATGATGAAAGAAGGATTGTTTATGGAACAAGAAAAAAGTACTCTGTATAAGCGCTTTATGAATTCAAAAGTGTTTTATCCCGTCACGCTGAGCTTGATTGCGGCACTGTGTGTGAGCATTTGGGCAATCAATCGCAGCAATAAATTGATGATGACAACCACCCCGATTTCACAAAACACCGTTACAGCGGGCGATTATTTGGGCGAGCCGACCACCGCTGTACAAAACACAACCGCCAAAAAGCAACAAAAGCAAACAACAAGCCAGGAAGCAACCACCTATGCCTATGAAACCAACAAGGCAAATCACGGAGAATGGCTGTTGCCCGTAAACGGAAAAATCGGCAAGGATTATTCTGCCGGGAAGTTAGTCAAAAGCGCAACGATGGGAGACTATCGCGTGCATGACGGCATTGATATTATTGCCCAAAAGGGCACCAAAGTCAGGGCGGCAAACTCCGGAAAAGTGTTGGATATTTACAATGACGCTTTTTGGGGAACCGTGGTGGTGATTGACCACGGCGGCGAGGTGGTTGCCAAGTATTGCGGGCTGGCGGCGCAAACGGATGTGAGCAAATCACAGGTGATTGAAAAAGGGACCGTTTTGGGGACCCTTGCCAATGTCCCGTGCGAGCAAAAGGATGAAAGCCATTTGCATTTTGAAACCTTGGTCACTTCGCAGGCAAAAGACCCCCTCGCCGTGCTCAATATGTTAAACAAGACAGAATAGCCGTGAGCGTCCCCCCTGTGTGAACAGGGGGTTTCTTGCATTTTATCTGTGTTTATGATAATATCTATATAATAATACCCATTTTTTCAGACAATACGACATAGGAAAACCGGCGGTGACACAAGAGGGTAGCGGAGAAGTTATGAAAGCAAACAGTCAAACAAAAAAAATGGCAAAAAAAGTCAAAAGAATCACCTCCTTCAAGGATGTGATAGGTGAATCCTTTGTTTCACTTTTCGGCGATGATATTGTCATGCATGAAGAAAACCTTTTCACGCTTTTTTCATTAAAGAGTGATGAGGGTGCATTCCTGTGTGTGGATTTGCACAGCGGAAAGCTCTATTTGTATAATGGGGCGCAGTATTTTCCGGTTGATTACAGTGAAATGCCCGCGTTTTTGAAAAACGGCGGAAAGGGTGCCGGAAAATACAAGCACATAAACGAGCGCAATTGGAAGGATTTGACAGATAAAGCGAAAGCACAGGAGATATTTAAGTACCATTATCCCGATGCTGTGGAGCGCCTGTATCCGACTGATGTCACACCGCCGGATTTTGAAGCGTATTATATTAAGCTGTATGACGGAACAAGCGAAAAAAGCGTTTATTTGCGCAGTGCGCAAAAGAATTGCTGGAGAGTCTTTTTTATGAGGTCGTACACCGGCAGGCTGCCGCTCAATACATATTCCTGCTCCGAATACAGTTTAAAAGAGATGCTGGCCGGCACGGACCTGCGCACCAAAAGCGGTGCCTACGATTGCTGTGACAGGCTGTTGAGCATTGATGAAGTGCAGTATTTGTCTGCCTTTATGCCGAATGAACACGCGCCTAAGCGCCCGAAAGGCATGGCTTGTGCGAGTGATGATGCAGGGACAACAGAGGTCACGGCTTACTATTGGAAAGGCGGGAAATCGGTTCCCTGTGCGGATGAAAACTACATTTTGGAACTGTTCCGCTCTCTCGAAGAAATTGCCCGCTGTTCGGTATTGCTGGAATTTGCCGATGAGGAAGAAGACATTTCGGATATCGAGCTGTTTGACCGAGAAGACGGTACAGAGCCGGCGTTGGAAGAAGAAAAAGCGCCGGAATCGGAGCAAGCTGCGCAGGCGGAGGACACCGCCGCGCAAGCAGAGCAGGCAACCGAACCGGAACAAGCGCAGCAAGAGCCGGCAGAACAGGCGGTTTGGGAAGAAGAGGCGCTTACTCCGGAGGAAACGGATGCACAATCCGAGCAGGACTCCCCTGCTGCTCAAGAGGACATCGCCGCACAGCAAGAGCAACCGCTTGAACAGCCGACACCGGCACCAAGCAAAAAAGGTTTCTTTGCCAAGCGGAAGAAAAACAAGAAAAAGCTTGCCGCAGAAGCGAAAGGCGGCGAACAGCCGCAGCCGGAAGTGGCGGCGGTGCAAGAACCTCCGGAACCGGTCGAAAAGCAGGAAGAAGTGATTATCACAGAATCATTCGCACAAGAGCCGGCGGACACGGCTTATGAAGAACCGGTGGCGGAAGCGGAAGAAGTGATATTCGTTGAAGACAGCGCGCAAGAGCCGACAGCGGAAATGATTACCGAAGAGCGTGAATCGGAACCGTTTGTTGAGGTCGTCGCGGAAGCGCTTGCCGCAGAAGAAGCAGTTTTTGAAGAGGCAGAACCTGCAGCGGAAGCGTTTGCGCAGGTGATTACCGAGGAGCGCGAATCGGAGGCGGTCGAAGAAATCTCGTTTGAAGAACCCGCAGAAGAAACAGGTGCTGCCATTACCGAAGCGCGCGAAGAAGAACCGCTTGAAGCGATTGTCGAGGAAGAACCTGTTCAAGAAGCTCTCGAAGAGACTGTCGAAGAGGCACTTGAAGAAGCACCGGTTGAAGACACTGTCAAGGAAGCACCGGTTCAGGAAGCTCCTGAAGAACCTGCCGAAGAAGTGCCGGAAGAAGTACCGGCCGAAGACGCTGTCAAGGAAGAACCTGTTCAGGAAGCTCCTGAAGAACCTGCCGAAGAAGTGCCGGAAGAAGCACTGGTCGAAGACGCTGTCGAGGAAGAACCTGCACAAGAAGCTCCTGAAGAACCTGCCGAAGAGGCACTTGAAGAAGTACCGGTCGAAGCGGTTGTCGAGGAAGAACCTATACAAGAAGCAGCAGAAGAAACGGCGGCAGACGAAGCGGTTTACCAATCGAGTGAGGATGCCATTACCCGGGCGCTGATTGCGGAGCCGACGGGAGAGGCAGAGCCTGCTCCGCCGGAGCAGAAAAGCGAAACCGAAAAGAGAGCCGAGCTGCCAAAACCGGTTCGCATCAAAAAAATTAAAAAGCAAAAGGGTAACACTGCCGAGAAGCGCGCGGTTGATTTGGACTTGCCGCAAATGATCAGTGCATACACCGCATCCGGAAAAAAGAAGGCAATCAAGAAGGAAATGCTCAAACGCTTGCCGAATTGCCCGCTGATTATTCCGATTAGCGCAGAGAATTTGGACAACGGCAAATTTGTCTACATTTCCAAACAAGCCAATGCTTTGTGTGGTGAAAAAATCATTCCCTTTGTTCTTTTAGCAGACAAATTCCCCCTGCTTCCGGCACAGGAAAATGAACAAAAGCGCAAAGGCGTTATGGTGAAATCCCTTGTTAACAAAACAAAGACCTACATTCCCGTTTTTTCCGATTTCAAAACAGCGGCACAAGTGTTCGGAACGGAAGAGAAGCTGGGCGTGTTTACTTTAAAGAATGTCTTAACACACATTGCAAATAATGAGGATATTTACGGGATAACCATTAATCCCGGCTCCACAAATATCAAGATTTCCAAAGAGGAGCTTGAATAACTGTATTATAAAATAATATAGTAATTTTGACTAAAAAATAATAAAAAACGCACAAAACAGTGGCAATACCACCAAAGTTTGTGCGTTTTTTTAACTAACACTTTACAACTTTAGCACAATAAAGTATAATAGTTACACATCAAATGTACCGCTATAGCGGCAAAGAAAAGGAGAAAGAAAATGAAAAAGATTTTAGCAGTTCTTTTGGTTGCTGCATTATTGCTTTCTTTTGCAGCTTGCTCTTCCAAGAAAACAGAAGAAACCACCAAAGCAGAAGAGACCACCGCAGCAGCAGAGTCCGACTTGGCATATATCCAAGGTAAGGGCGAAATGGTAATCGGTATTACTATTTTCGAGCCGATGGATTACTATGATGACAATAAAGAGTTGACCGGTTTTGAAGCGGATTTCGCCAAAGCGGTTTGCGAAAAATTAGGCGTCAAAGCAAAATTCCAAGAGATTTCCTGGGAAGCAAAAGAGACGGAACTCAGCGGCAAGAGCATTGACTGTATCTGGAACGGCTTGACCATCACACCGGAAAGACAGGAAACCATGTCGATTTCCTCTCCCTACATGAACAACAAACAGGTTATTGTTACCAAGAAAGAAAATGTGCAATCCTTTGCAAAACCCGGCGCATTAGACGGTAAGACCGTTGTTGCCGAAAAAGAGTCCGCCGGTGAAGAAATTGTTGCCGACGAGCAATATGCGGATTTCTTCGGTAAAGCAACTTATGTTGCCGTGCAGGATATGAAGAGTGCATTGATGGAAGTCAAGGCAGGCACAGCGGATGCAGCCGTGATTGACTATGTCACCTATCTCGGCACACTCGGTGTGAACTCCGATTATAAAGATCTTGCCTTTGTGGATAAATCTTTTGCAGACGAGCAGTATGGTGTAGCGTTCCGCCAGGGCAGCGATGTCACCGCTAAAGTGAATGAAATCATCGAGCAGTTCCTTACGGACGGCACACTCAAGCAAATTGCAACCAAGTACAATCTTGTTCAGCAATTGGTAGTAAAATAATTCACACGATAAACCTTAAAAGAGGGCGGTGATGCATTCTCCGCCCGCTTTATTTGTTACTTGAGGGTATATTTATGGATTTTTCAACAATTACCAGCGACCTGTTAAGCGGATTTCTTGAAAACTTAAAACTGTTCGGCTTAACATTGGCATTTTCTTTGCCGCTCGGTCTGTTATTGAGTTTTTGCTCTATGTCAAAAATACCGCCGATTCGGTGGTTAGCAAAGACTTTTGTCTGGATTATTCGCGGCACCCCGCTGATGTTGCAACTGTTTATTGTTTTCTTTGTGCCGGGCATTGTGTTTGATGCACCGCTCAAGACCCGATTTACCGCAGCGCTCATAGCGTTTGTAATCAATTATTCCGCCTATTTCTCGGAGATTTACAGAGGCGGTATTGAGAGCATTCCCGTGGGGCAGCACGAAGCGGGCATGGTGCTCGGAATGACCCGGAAGCAGATATTTTTTAAAGTTGTGCTCATGCAGGTGGTCAAAAAAATCATTCCGCCCATGAGCAATGAAATCATTACGCTGGTCAAAGATACTTCGCTGGCACGCGTGATTGCCGTGGCGGAAATTATTATGGTAGCCGATCGCTTTACGGCGCGCGGCATGATATGGCCGCTGTTTTACACCGGCGTGTTCTTCCTGCTCTTTAACGGCATCTTGACCCTCCTGTTCGGCGCGATTGAAAAGAAGCTCGATTACTATAAGGTGTAAGGGGGGATTGTCATGACAGTATTAGAAGTAAAGGATTTGCGCAAGTCTTTTGGCAGTAATGCCGTACTGAAAGGCGTTAGTTTTACCCTCGATAAGGGCGAAGTGCTTTCGATTATCGGTTCTTCCGGCGGCGGCAAAACAACACTGCTGCGCTGCTTAAATTCTTTGGAATTTGCCGAGGAAGGCACCATTACGGTCAACGGCGAAGTGATGTTTGACGGCGCGGACAAATCCAAGCACAAGGAAAAAGACATTCGCCTCAAGCGCCTGCACTTCGGTTTGGTATTCCAGCAGTTTAATCTCTTTCCGCAGTATACGGCAAAAGAGAATATTATGCTTGCTCCGAAGTTAATGGGAAATGAAAGTAAAGAACAGATTGAACAGCAGACCGATGCGCTGCTCGAGCGCGTGGGGCTTTCCGACAAGGCAGATTATTACCCCTGCATGCTCTCCGGCGGACAGCAGCAGAGAGTGGCAATCGCCAGAGCCCTGGCAATGAAGCCGGACATTCTGTGTTTTGATGAGCCGACCTCGGCACTGGACCCGGAATTGACCGGCGAAGTGCTCAAGGTAATTAAGGGCTTGAAAGACTCCGACACAACTATGATTGTAGTCACCCACGAAATGGGCTTTGCGCAAAATGTTTCGGATAAAGTCATCTTTATGGCAAAGGGTGTGATTGAAGAAATGGGCACGCCCGAAGAAGTATTTGAACACCCGAAAAGTGAAGTAACAAAAGCATTTTTAGCGAACGCGACAGAATAAATATCCACCCGCTACTATGCGGGTGGATAAATTTTTAAATGTGAATTTTGGAGCCGCAAGGGCGTTTCACAAATCCTTATTTTTGACAGTGCACTTGAAACACCTTCACGCCGTGTTTGGGCACGCTCACCGTGAGGGTGTCGCCGCTGAGCCGGTCGCCTGTCCACAGCTCTTGAGAGTCGAAGGCAGTGACCTGCTGTAAACCGAAATAATCATCTTTTAACAGCTGCTTCAAATCGAAAGCGGCTTTTTTTGTGCCGCCGCGCTTATTGAAGAAGCACACGGCAACATCACCGTTTTCCAGCGGCCGGGCAAGGATATCCACCGTACCCTTTTTGATGCGCTTGGCAGGCTTTGCAAGGCTGTCGCCGTCAATATCAACCAAAGCCTTATTGCTCACAATTTGCAGGGTGCGGTTGGAGGTATTCGGCGTTCCCTCTGCATTAACAAAGGCGCGAATATCATTGCCCAGCACCAGCGGAGCCGCCATCATGCACCACAAAGAGAAGTGAGATTTGTTTTCCTCATCTGTCAACATGCCGTTGCCGACCTCCAGCATATCGGGGTCGTTAAAGTGCCCTTGACTTGCGTATTCCCACAGGCGAACATTGTGCGCATAAATGTGCAAAATGCTTGACCAGGTAGCGCGAATGTCGGGTGTGGTGCGCCACATATTGCCCGCCTTTGCACCCCAAAAATAGGGTCGGTTAAAGCCCCACTCGCAAATGGAAAAGACAATCGGTTTCTTGCCTTCGGTCGCCTTCTGCAGGGCTTTGCCCATTCTGGCATACTGCAAAAAGGCAGCATCCGAGCGATTGACAATGGGGTTGGAGAGCTCAATGCGGTTCTCCCCCTGCTGCAGTTTGATAACAGCCTGCACTCTGCCGAAGGGCGTGAAAGCTCTTGCTTTGGGGAAGAGCACTTCACAATAATCGCTGTCGGTTTTGATTAGAAGGTACGGCGGCTTGCTGACCTTGCGCTTGCGGTAGCCGACCGTGACAATGTATTCCCCGCTTGCGGGTGCAGTGAGTGTAAAAGCAGCTTTGCCGGAACCGTAGGAGAGAAAACCCATAGCTTTGCCGCTTTTTAGTTTTTTCTCTTTAACGGTTTTTCCCATGCCGGAATATTGCACATCATCCGGTGTAATACAGGCAAAGGGCTTTTCGCCTTTTTGAGAGAATTCCAGGTATTCTATCGGCGGGGCAATGCCGCTGTCTAAGTGATTGTGGCAAAAGTCGTATTTAAAGAACTCGGCGCCCCATTCGGCAAGCGAAGCGGCATCGCTGTCTTCTCTGCCCAGGGAAGCGGGCAAATCCTCGCAGGTCAACGTACCGTTGGAGGTGTAAAGGCCGACTTTCAGCCCCAAAGCGTTAATCTTCTCAATCAGTGCCGGCATGCCGGAAGGAAAAGTGGTAAAATCCGTTTGCAGGCGACCGTTGATATCGCGCAGGGAAGATTGCCAGCAGTCATCAATATTGACATAGCAGTAGCCGATATCCGCCAAGCCGGAAGCTTTCATCGCTTCGGCGGTCTCCAGAATCAAATCTTCATTGATGGTTTGCGCAAAGGTATTCCAGCTTGACCAGCCCATCACCGGTTTGTCGAGCGGTGCGGCGTAATCGGCAAAATCGGAAGTATCTATCGTGATTTTGCGCGGAATGGCAATTTTTTTCAATGCACAAATCGGACATCTGCGGGCAGACTTTGTATACAAAAACCAAGCCAAAAAAGCGACAAAAGCAATCGCCGCCAAAATGATAAAAAATATACCCATCGTTTTCTCCTTAAACAATAAGATAGGGCTCGCGATTTAGAACCTATTACTATCATAGCATATTCGTGGAATTTTGCAATCTTTTGTATAGATAATTTTATGGTGCTAAAAATAATAACAGGTGAAAAGGATGCTAAAAGGAATTGCGGTTTCGGGAGGTTTTGCTATTGGTAAAATACTAAAACTGGAGGAGCAAACAATCACATATCCCCTGCAAAAGGGCTTGGAAAGCGCGCAGGAATTAGCGCGCTTAGAGCAGGCGCTTGCGGAGTTTACCCGCCGTGCGGAGCAGTCGGCAGGCAGGATTCGCAGAATTGTCGGCAAAGAGGAGGCGGACATTTTTACCGGCCATATCTATATGGCAAATGACCCCTTTATTGCACGCGAGCTGCGGCAAAAAATCCAAAGCGGCTACAGCGCGGAAATGGCAATGGAAAGTGCCTGCGACAGCTGGATTGAGAGTTTTTCTCAGGCGCGCGCGGAGCTGACGCGGCAAAAAGCGGCAGATATTGCAGACATTAAAAAAACAGTCCTGGGCATCCTTTCCGGCAAGCGCATTGACGGCAAAAAGATTCCGTTCGGAACTGTTTTGGCGGCAAAAGAGCTGACACCCTCTGCGGTCAATATTTTGGAAAGGCGCAAAACGCTGGCTGTGCTTTCCGAGCGCGGTTCCCCGCGCTCCCATTTTGCTATTTTGGTGAAGGCAATGGAGATACCGGCTGTGGTAGCGGTAGAGCAGTTAATGAAAAGCGTGGAAAACGGACAGCGCGTGATTGTGGATGCCAATAAGGGCGAAGTGATACCGCTTGACAAATAATAAGGGAGTTGGCTTTGCCAACTCCCTTATTTGTTTAAAAACTGTTTTTCCGCACCGCGCAGTGCTTCTTTTTGTGCCGCCTCTGTAGAGAAACTCGCCAAAAGGCTGGTTTTTCCTATCACGCGGTGAGTGGGTATGGCAATCGCAATCGGGTTGGCTTCTACTGCCTGCCCGACTTTTTTTGCCGACTTCGCATCGCCGATGGCGGCGGCAAGGTCCTGAAAAGTAGCTGTTTTACCGTAGCCGATGTCGCAGCACGCCTGCCACACCTGCTGCTCGAAGGCACTGCCTTCCGGTGCAAGCGCAAAGTTGAACTGCTGCCGCTGACCGCTGAAATATTCCTCTAATTCCCGCGCTGCCTGCCGGGTGATTTCACTCTCGGTGTATTGTTCGGAGGGGGTGGACGTGAAATACAGGCGGGTGACAGCTTCGCCCGCATCCGCACAGATTTCCAGGTACCCCAGCGGGGAGGAAAAAATGCTTTTATATATCATTTTAGTAATACCTGATAATAGATTTTAACTTTCCTAAAATGGCAACCTCATTGACAATAATCGGTTCATAGCTGTCGTTTTCCGGCTGCAGGCGGAAATGGCCTGCCTCTTTATAAAATGTTTTAACGGTTGCTTCATCGCCGACAAGAGCGACCACAATATCCCCGTTATTTGCATAGGGGGTGCGCTCCACTACGGCAATGTCACCGTCAAAAATGCCGGCATTAATCATGCTCTCCCCTTTCACCTTGAGCGCAAACAAATCGCCCGAGGTGGAGGAAGGGCCATTGTAAGGAATGTATTCCATAATATCCTCAAACGCGAGCACGGGTTGACCTGCCGTTACAGTGCCGAGCAGCGGCACGTGATTGACATTTTCGGCAATGCCGTTGATGCGAATGCTGCGCTTGTGCATGGGGTCTCTGGTAATATAACCTTCTCTTTCGAGCGCATCTAACCCCGCCTGCACGGAGGAAGTGGAACTCAACCCGACTGCAGCGCAGATTTCGCGCACAGTGGGCGGAACGCCTTCAATTGCCTTTTGGCGCAGGAAATCATAAATCTTTTTTTGTGTTTTACTAATTGCCATAGCAAACTCCTTTTATTCTCACACATAGACATTATAACACATTGTTTTCAAAAAATCAAACATTTGTTCGAAATGAATTTCTCTTTTGGGGATATGGGTGGTGAAAAACTTGTCTTTTGAGCAAATTGGGGCATTTCAGTCGCTTGCCTTACACAAAGTAAAGCTGCGCGCCCGAAATACTCCGATTTATCTCAAAATCCTGCGTTTTTCCCTCATCCCTACCCCAAAAGAGAAATTCCGACAGTCTTAGAGTTTTTAATTATACAACATCAGTTTATTATCTGTTTTTCAAGAAAAGCAAATCGGGGCATTTCAGTCGCTTGCCTTACACAAAGTAAAGCTGCGCGCCCGAAATACTCCGATTTATCTCAAAATCCTGCGTTTTTCCCTCATCCCTACCCCAAAAGAGAAATTACGACAGTCTTAGAGTTTTTAATTATACAACATCAGTTTATTATCTGTTTTTCAAGAAAAGCAAATTGGGGCATTTCAGTCGCTTGCCTTACACAAAGTAAAGCTGCGCGCCTGAAATACTCCGATTTATCTCAAAATCCTGCGTTTTTCCCGCATCCCTACCCCAAAAGAGAAATTTTGCGGTTTTGGGATAATTGGAAGAATACTGCTTACAGAGAAAAACAACCCTGACAGAACTGTCAGGGCTGTTCGGATAATAAAATTCATTAGTTATTGACTGCGTGGTGAATCGGGGAAACCGTTTCATCCAGCGCTTCAAAGCTGTAGCCTTCGGAAAGGCCGACTTTGAGCACCTTTGCCACTGCGGTCACGGTGGTGTCCTTTGCACCGGTATCGTGCATTAAGACAATCGGCGAATCATAGTTTTCGTGAATGCCTGCCATAATGTTGTCATACAGCTGGGCGGCGGGCAAACCGTCTGCATTGGCATCGCCGGAAGAAATGTTCCAGTCAAAGTATTCATAACCGTGGTCTTTGCACTGTTCGGTCAGCGTGCCCATAATGCCGGAGCAATAGTTGGCGCTGATGGTGTTGGAAGCACCGCCGGGGAAGCGCATAAATTTCGCTTCAACACCGGTAACTTCTTTAATCAAATCGCGCGTTTTTTGATTGTCCTCCCAGAAAGCTTCCGGGCTGGTGTAAATGGCGGCATAGTCATGGGTATAGGTGTGCACGGCAAGGGTGTGCCCTTCTTTTGCCATGCGCTTCAAAATGTCTTCATTACCGGGAATGTTTTGTCCCACAATAAAGAAAGTGGCGTGGCAATCATATTCTTTGAGCAAATCCAAAATTTTAATGGTATTGTAGCTCGGGCCGTCATCAAAAGTGAGGTAAACCACACTGCCGGAGGACTGTTTAGACACAATGACAATGCGCTCGGCTTTTGCTTCGTTGCCGGCGGCATCCTTGACAGTGTAAGTCACGGTGTATTTTCCTTTTTCGTTTACATTGACCTTGTTATCCACTTTAATGGTTTTGGTCAGGTCGCCGTCTACCTTGTCGGCGGCAGAGGCGCCGGCATCTTTATAAGCGGTGCCGATTTGGAGTTTAACCGTTTTGTCGCCCTTGATGGTTATTTCAGGAGCGGTGGTATCCACCACTTTAATGAGTCTTGTTTTGGTAACGGTGTTTCTGCCTTTCGTGTTGGAAAGGCTGTAGTTGAGTTCATAAGAGCCAACCTTGGAAGTGTCGACTGTTTTATAGTCCACTTCAACCTTGTCAGTGGCATCCTGAGTGCCGATTTTGGCAACAAAGCCGGGCTCTTCAAAGCTGTCGCCGCCTTCTAAAGTTATTTCCGTTTTGCCTTTTAATTCGAGCTCCGGAACAACTTTATATTCTTTAAATATGCCGAATACATCAAATTGCCATACCAGCAGAAACGCAGCAGCGAGTACGGCAATAATGCATAAGATTACAACAACGGGTTTTGCGGATTTTTTCATGGTTTAACCTCCTGTAACATTGTAAAAATGTGTTAAAGTTTCATAAAAGGCAGTTAGCCTGTAAAGAAAGCAAGATTTCAATTAATGGGGCAGCATATCGCTGAGGTTGACATGGAAGAGAGCGGCATAAGCAAATGTCGCTGCAACCGAAAGCACAAGCAAAATGGCGCTGAAAATCAGTGCGGCTTGTGCATAGCTCTTTTTGCTTTTATTGGTGCGTGAAGAAAACGCCCAAACAAACAGCATTACCGTGCCGACCACGGGAATCATACTCAAAATAAACACGACAATCCAGTTGCCGATGCGCATCGGTTCCTCGCGCGGGTCTTTTGCGGCGGGCGCAGTCGACTGTCCGAAAGCGGGGGTGAGCTCAATCAACTCCCCTTCCGGCACTTCGGGTTCTTCGGGAGTGGAAACCGGCGTGTCTTGTTGCTCGACAGCGGGCATCTCCGGCTGCTCTGTTGCAGGCGCTTTCTGCTCTGTTGCAGGCGCCTCCTGTTCGGCGGCAGCGGCTTGCGAAAACAGAACCGTTTTTTCCGCAGCGATGTCGGCAGGAGCCTCGGCTGGTTTTTCTTCAGCAGCGGAAGGCTGTTGCTGTGCCGCCGAAGCGTTCTCCGTCTTTTTGGCGCTCACTTTAACAATGTGGGCTTTTCGCGAGGCAGCCGGCACGTTGATTTCCGTTAAATCCAAATCAATCGGGTGGTCTTTGAGTGCCTTGCCGCATTCTGCGCAAAACAGAGCATTCTCTTTGTTTTCTTTACCGCATAATTCACACTTCATAACATTCTCCTTGTGAAGGTTTTTCTTCATTATAGTGTAGTGCCTGCCGAAGAAAGCGCCGCATTATCGGGATGTGCGTGAAATTCTTTAAAACAGGCAGGGATTTCCAAAAAAGAAAAAACGGACATTTGCGCCGCGCTGACTTTGTCCCGCAACGCAGAACTACACAATCATAAACATTTTACCCAAATCAAAATGCTTTGTCAAATTAATAAACGGTTACAAATAGTTAAATATTTATAATTATTAATATAACTCTTTGAATTATTGTATTTTTGTGGTATACTTAACCATATAATGGCTAATTTTATGGATTTTGACAAAACCGGTGCACAGGGAGGATAAAAATGCCTGAAAAAGCAGCCCCTCAAAATGAACTCATTATTGGCAGAAATCCGATTATGGAAGCGCTCAAAGCAGGCAGAGAGCTCAACCAGCTTTTTGTGGCGCGCGGAGAGCGCAGCGGTTCAATCGGGAGAATTATCGCGCTGGCAAAAGAGCAGGGCATCCCGGTAAAAGAAGTCGACAGTAAAAAGTTGGATTATCTGTCCGGCGGCGGGGTGCACCAAGGTGTTGCGGCATTTTGTGCGGCACATGAGTATTGTTCCCTGGAAGATATTTTTGCTTACGCAGAGCAAAAAGCGGAAGCACCGTTTATTATTATATGTGATGAAATTGAAGACCCGCATAATTTAGGCGCCATTATCCGCACCGCGGAGGCGGTTGGCGCCCACGGCGTGGTGATACCCAAGCGCCGCTCGGCGGCGTTGAGCGGCATTGTGGCAAAAACCAGCGCAGGCGCGCTGGAATATGTAAAGGTTGCCAGAGTGACCAACCTGCCTGCCGCGCTGGAAGAAATGAAAAAGAAAAATGTGTGGCTGTACTGTTCAGATATGGACGGGCAGGATTACAGGCAGGCAGACTATACCGGCGGTGTCGGTTTGGTGGTCGGGAGTGAAGGCAAGGGCGTCAGCCGGCTGGTCAAGCAAAAGTGCGATGTGGTTGTCAGCCTTCCGATGAAGGGGAAAATTAATTCGTTAAACGCTTCTGTTGCAGCGGCGGTTTTGATGTATGCCATAGCAGAAGGACGGTAAGGAGTAGGGATGGAAGAGAAGAAATATTCAATTGATGAAATACTGCAAGAGGCTAAGCAGCGCTCTGCTGCCGGTGCGGCAAAAAGCGCTTCGCAGCCGAAACCGCCTTCGCAATCTGCCACACATGAGGAGTTTGAAAAACTGCTCAGTGAAATCGCGGCGCGCAGGCAAACCGCAGCGCAGCGCACGCCGGAACCCGATAAGCCGGCGGTGCAGGAACAAAGCGCTCAAAAGCGCGTCAGGAAAATTGCACCGGTAGAGCCTCCGATGGGTGAAAACGAAATCACGATTGCGCCGGAGCCTTCGAACATTCCGCAGCTCAAAAAAGAAAAGCGTTCACTCAATGAGGTAATGCGGGATGTCATGCCGGAATCCGGCAATAAAATCGACAATGCGCTCTCTAATCAAAAAGATGAAAAAGAGAGAAACAGTGAAAAAACACTGACCCGCACAGGCGTTATCAGAAAAGCGAACGCACTTATTGAGGAAAAACCGGAAGCGCCGAGGCAGGAGCCGGAGCAGCCGATCAGCTCTGCGCCGAGAATGGGCGCACTGCAAAAGCAAGAGCAAATTGTAGGCGAAAAGGAAGATATCCAAACCAAAGCCTACAATGAATATATCCGCCGCAAAGAAAAGAAAAAGCAGGACACGGGCATGATCAAGAATATTGATATCAAGCTCGCCGAGAAAACAAAAACCGTGCCTCCGGTCGCAAAAGAAACAGCGGTGGACGGCAAAACCAAAGTCCATGCATTCGCGGTGGTGGATAAGGAAACAAAGGAGGAAAGAACCTTTGTTGCCGAAAATGAAAAGCGCGTTATCAGCAAAATTCACCACACGGGCAACATCGAGGGGCAAACCAGACTGGAGGGCTTTTTCGATGACAGTGAATATGAAAAAATCAGCGAGGATGAACTCGAGGAACAATTAGAGCAAAACCGCCGCCAAAAAATCGACCAGTTTGAGCTTGAAAAAGAGTTCAAAGAGAAGAATGAGGCACAGATTGAAGCGGTTGCGCAAAGCACCATTGACCAGACCTATGCGCCCGAAAAGGAAACGCCGGTCATCAATGATGTTATCGATTACAATTCCAAAAACGACCAGAGAGCCGTTTATTTGGAATTGGAAGATTTGTTAAATCGATTTAAGCTGAGAACCATCATTACCTTTGCGGCGGAAATCGTGGTAGCCGTTGTCGGCATTTTCGGCTCCGGCATTCTGAATGACTTCGGTTTGGGCACCGGTTCGGAGCGCATCTACATTATTATCAACACGGTACTGCTGTTGGTGATGATGGTTACCAACATGAGAGCCGTGTTCAAAGGCTTAAAAGCACTGTTTTTACTCAAACCGAGCGCAGACAGCCTTTTGGCGGTTGCGTCGATTGTCACCTTAGCCCACTGTGTGATTGCTTTAACACTCGGTGAAAGCGGCGCGGGCGTGAGCCATATTTATGTCGGCGCCATGGGGTTTGCCTTCTTGCTCAACTGCTTCGGCAAGCGCTCTATGACCCGCAGAACCTTTAAAAATTTCCGCTTTATTATCAAGAGCGGAGAAAAGTATTCCATCGCGGAAGTCACAGAGCCGAAAGAAGCGAAGGAATTTGCAAAAGGCAGCAATCTCGATTTTATCGATGTTCGCTATAACGCCAAAACAGCCTTTCCCACCCGATTTTTGGCGAATTCTTATGCGGATGACCCGGCAGACAGCATTGCCAAAAGAATCACCTATCCCGTTATCGGTGTCTCGGTGATTGTGGCAGTGATTGCATACTTTATTACGAAAGATATGATTTCCGCCGTTTCGGCATTGTGTGCAAGCATCCTTATCGGCGTGCCGACTTCTTCGATTATGTCGTTTAACAAGGCGTTGGAAAACGCGGATGCTGCACTGCTTAAAGAGAGGGGAACCATTACCGGCTTTGCCGCAGTAAAGGATGTCGCGCAGACAACGGCGGTGGTGTTCGGCAGCCATGAGCTGTTCCCCGAAAACACCTGCACGCTCAAAGGCATGAAGCTGTTCAAAAAAATGCAAATGGATGAAGCCATTTTGTATGCGGCAAGCGTGCTCAGCACGACCAAGCACCCGCTCAAACAGGTCTTTATGGAAAGCATCAGTGAAGTCAAAGACCATATGCCGGCAAGCTACGATACGGCATATGAAGCAAAGCTCGGGCTTTCGACCTGGATTTACGACAGAAAGGTGCTTTTGGGCAATAAAGAAATGATGGGCGCGCACGGTATTGAAATCCCTGCCACCGCTAAGCCGGAAGAGCATACCGCCACCAACAAGCGCGTGATGTTCTTGGCGATTGACGGCTCTGTCTATGCCATGTTTGTGGTTGAGTATTTTGCCGATGAGGTGATTGAATACGAGCTGCAGCGCTTGGAGGCCTCCGGCATCGAACTGTTAATCAACACGGAGGATTCCAATATTGACCAGGCATTGATTTGCGAGTTGTTTGATCTGGAAACCAATTCGGTGAAAATTCTCAGCATGGTGGCAAGCAATATTTATGCCGAAAAAAGCCAAAAAGAGATTTACAACGAGGCGAAACTTATCAATCGCGGGGATGTGCTCACCTTTATGCGCGGCGTGACAGCCTGTTCCATTTTGGCAGGGCAGTTCAGCCTGCTGCAATTGTTGCAATACATTTCCGGTGCCTTGGGTGTCGTGATTATTGCCATCCTCAGCTTTATGGGCTCCATTTCTTCCATCGGCGCGGTGCACCTTGTGGTTTATGCCGCTTTTTGGATGATTGTAACAAATGTAATTCCAAGAATATATAAGGCAGTGCCGAAAAGGTAAATTCTAATTTGTCGGGCTCTCCGAGCCCGCAAAATTAGAATTTACAGTTTTCAGTTTTCAGTTTACAGTTTTTAGCGAAGCGTTGCTTTGCAACGCTTTAGGCAGGCGCTTTGCGCCTGCTTCTGAACACTAAACACTGAACACTAATTCTTGTTTATCTGCCTAAGGGCAGATAAACAAGAATTTACACTCGCAACGTTTCTGTAAGAAGGAGTTATTTTGAAATTACTACTGTATTTACCGCAAATTCTATTGTGCTTGGTAGCGATTTTTATCATTGTTCGCTGCTTTGTTTCGCTCTTTTCCATGCGCCCCGCCGGCAAGCCGAAGGCGGTGCTCATTAATAAGCAGAGCGGAAAAAAGCTCGCCATCAGCACCTATGAAACTTCTCTCGGAAGAGCCAAAAACAGCGACATCCAGCTTGCCAGCAGCCTTGCGAGCCGTTCGCACGCGGTGATTTCCAGGCGCAAAAAGGGTTGGTTTATTACCGACACCGAATCCAAGGCAGGTACCTTTGTGAACGGAGAACAAACAGAAGGCGCTGTCAGGCTCTATCACGGAGACACCATCACCATCGGCGGCGTGGATTATACCTTTATTGCGCCTCATGCGAGCAGGGATGAAAACGCCGCAGTTCCCGTCAGCCAAGAGGCAAGAGGAACGCTCATCAATTTAGCGACCAATTATCCTTACCAAATTCAAGGCGGGAAACTCACCATCGGCAGAAACGAGAATTGCGATGTGGTGATTGAAGATATCACCGTTTCCCGTTTGCATGCCGTTGTGCAGTATACTGATGAAGGCTGGGTCGTAGCAGACAACGATTCCAAAGCCGGCGTAGGTGTGAACGGCTACCGCGTTCACGGCTCCGAGCCGATTGAAGATGGCGATAAAATTATGATTAATACCCACCTCTTTATGTTTAGAGACGGTTCCGGGGTGCAAAGGAGGGGTGCGCGTGGTTAAATCAACCGAAGATAAAGCGCTCAAAATGAGAAAGCCCCTCAAGCGTCGCCCGCTGAAAACGGTGCCGATGCTGCTGCTCATCACAGCGTACCAACTGTATATGTTTTCCCAGCTTGCCGTGACCAATATTAAGGCGCTGGAAATCAATTACACCATGCTCATTTATTTCGGTGTGTTTATTGTGGCAGAGTGGCTGTATTACATTGTCATGCGAGCCTTTGCCAAGCGGCGCAATTTCGAAATTGAGCTAATCGGCTTTTTCTTAACCGGTATCGGGTTTGCGGCAATCGGTTCCGCTAAGCCGGACGGGCTTTTGGTGCAAACCGGCGCATTCCTGCTGGGCTTAATCGGGTTTAGTGTGTTGGTGTGGATATTGGGCGATAGCGAGAGAGCGATGAAGCTGCGCCTGCCTTTAGGGATTCTGGCACTTGTAATTCTGGTTGCCAACATTTTCCTGGGCTCGGATATTAACGGCGCCAGAAACTGGATTGTAATCGGCAACGCGATTTCCATTCAACCGAGTGAATTTGTCAAAATTATTTTTGTGTTTGTAGGTGCGGCAACGCTCGAAAAACTGCAGACCTCCAAAAACTTATATACCTTTATCGGCTTTTCCGCCGCCTGTGTGGGTGTGCTGTTTATCTTAAGGGATTTCGGCACGGCAGTGATTTTCTTCTTAACCTTCCTGCTGATTGCGTTTATGCGCTCGGGCGATGTGAGAACGATTGCGCTTGCACTTGCCTCGGCAGGGCTCGGCGGCTGGTTAATTGCCATGTTTAAAACAACGGTCAAAAATCGCTTTGCCACTTATCGCCATGTGTGGGATGCGGATATGATAGACGGCAAGGGCTTCCAGCAAACGCGCGTGCTCATCGGCATCGCCTCGGGCGGGCTGTTCGGGCTGGGGCTCGGCAAAGGCAATGTGCGCGATGTCATCTTTTCCTCAACCGACCTGATTTTCGGTGTGGTTTGTGAGGAACTGGGTGTGATTACCGGTTTTGCGGTGCTTGCCTGCTTTATGCTGTTTGCCGTGTATGCCATCAATAATGCCAAAACTTCCCGCTCCACATTTTATTCGATTGCGGCAACTGCCGCGGCGGGGCTGTTGTTGTTCCAGGCAAGCATTAATATTTTCGGTGTCACCGATGTGATTCCCTTCACCGGCGTCACGTTGCCCTTTATTTCAAGGGGTGGCTCCTCTATGATTTCCTGCTGGGGTCTGCTGGCGTTTATTAAAGCGGGTGATTCCAGAACGTATTTAACCACTTACGGAGAATTGAAGAAATAATGAAAAGTGCATCAAACAGAATTCGAATTATGTGGATATTCATTGCCCTTTCCTTGGCGGGTGGTGTGTTTTTGATGTTCAGCATCATCACCCAAGGCGGAGAATGGGCAACCTCCTCCAGAAATGCGCATCTCTATGTCAACGGAACCTTAATCGGTGCCGGCAATATCACGGATAGCAACGGAGAAATTTTGTGTGCGACTTCCGATGGCAAGCGCAGTTTCCATGAGGATGGCGAGGTCAGGAGCGCACTGCTGCATGTTGTGGGCGACAACCATGGCTATATCTCCTCCTCTATCCAAAACCAATACCGCACAAACCTTTCCGGTTATAACCGCATTATGGGTGTTTGGGAGCTGTGCAACTTTGAGCAGGGCAGTGAAGTGAATTTGACTGTGAATGCCAAAGCCTGCAGAGTGGCATATGAAGCACTCCAGGGAAGAAAAGGCGCAATTTGTGTTTACAACTACAAAACCGGTGCGGTGCTCGTCAGCGTTTCCGCTCCGACCTATGACCCGGAAAACATTCCCGATGACATCAACGACAATGAGGCGTATGACGGCGTGTATATCAACCGCGTGACAATGGGCTTATACCCGCCCGGTTCCACATTTAAAGTGTTGACAACCGCTGCGGCGATTGATAACCTGCCGGGCGAGAGCGACAAAACATTTTATTGCGATGGTGCCTACCACACCTCTTATGGTGATGTGAACTGCATGGGAGAGCATGGCGATTTGCAAATGAAGGAGGCTTTGGCAAAGAGCTGTAATACGGCGTATGCCGAAATTGCCAACGATGTCGGTGCAAAGAGCCTGCAAAAGACAGCGGAGAACTTTGGCTACAACCAAAAAATCTCCCTCGGCAAATTAGGGGTGTACACCTCGCAGATTCACACAAAAAAAGATGATGCCTTGGAGCTTGGCTGGGCAGGTGTCGGGCAATCCACGACCCTCGTAACGCCGCTGCTGCAAGTAAGAATTATGGGTGCCATCGCCGGCGGCGGTGTGCCGGTTGAGCCTTACCTTGTGCAAAAGGTCACAACGGCCTCCGGTTTTGTCAAAGAGACTGCCGGTGTCAAAAAAGGCAGCAGGTCCTGCAGTGAAGAAACGGCGGCAGAGTTAAAGAGCTTATTGCGCAACAATTTTGAAGAGCAGTACGGCGATTGGCACTTTAACGAAGGCTTAAATCCCTGCGGCAAATCCGGCACTGCGGAAACGGATCCGGACAAAACGCCCCACGCTTGGTTTACGGGCTTTTTGGATAATGACGAATACCCCTATGCCTTTGTGGCGCTTGTGGAAGAAGGCGGTTCCGGTTCAGAGGTCGCTCTCCCTGTCGTGGCGCAGGTGGTCAACTATTTGGCGGATGCGCAATAACACATGTCATCAACCATGAGAAATCAAAAAAGAAAAGCAGAGGTTTGCGTTTGATTTCTTACCATATAAACACTAAATGTAAGGAGCAAAAAATGATTGGTATTATCGGAGCAATGGAAAGTGAAGTGGATGGATTAAAAGCCGCAGTGGAAGGCTTGAAAGTCACATCTCATGCAGGCATAGAGTTTTATCAAGGCACTTTGTTCGGCACAGAGGTTGTCATCGCGCGCAGCGGTATCGGCAAGGTGAATGCAGCACTGTGCACGCAAAATATGATATATTTGTTCTCCCCGCGCCTGATTATCAATACCGGCTGTGCTGCCGGTGTGGGCAAAGGGATACAGATTGGCGATATTGTGCTGGCAGACACAGCTGTGCAGCACGATTTGGAATACGGCCCGCTCGGTACGGAACGCGGTTACCTTGATCGCGTTGGTGCCGTGCACATTCCTGCGGACAAAAAGGCAACGCAAACCATCAGCGAGATTGCGGAATCGCTCGGCATTCACACCCGTGTGGGCGTGGTGGCCACCGGCGACCAGTTCCTTTGCGACCCGGTGAAAAAAGCGGAAATCAGAGACTATTTTGATGCGCAGGCCGTGGAAATGGAAGGCGGCGCAATTGCGCATGCAGCCTACCAGAACGGTGTGCCCTTCGTGATTTTGCGCTCCATTTCCGACAACGGTGATGATACGGCTGCCGTGGAATTTGAAAGCTTTGTCAAGCAGGTCAACCAAAAGAACATGCAAATACTGAAGATCTTTTTAGAAAGGGAACAATGATTACCAGAGTTATGAATAAGGACCGCGAAGCGGTCGGCATCTATTTGCGCAGTGCACTGGTCAACTCTATCGGCATTTGCTCGAAAATCAACAAATACGGTTTAGAAAGTGAAGAACTGTATGTATATGCCGATTTTTGGGCAGACGGGGAAATCAAATATGTCTTTTCCGTTGCAGATGGGGAAGTCACCATTTTCTCGGTTTCCAATGAAGTGGATATTATGGATATCTACATCTATTTGCGCGACAAGTTTATCGGCTATTCCAGCGTTACGGGCGAAGAGAAAAAGGTGCGCGAATTTATGCGCCACACCCTTTTCAGAACCCAAAAGGAATTGGGTGTGTTTTTGGCAAACACCCGTTCCTTCCGCGAGCCGGAATTTGAAGACAATTTAGCCGTGCCGGCACATGTGGCGGATGCGGCGGACATTCTTGCCATGTGCCAGAGTAAGCAGCCGCAAATCAAAAAGCACACGCAGGAGAGCATCGCGGCTTCCATTAAGGAATACGGTGCGTTTCTTGTGCGCGATGCGGCGGGCGACATTACCGCGCAGGCGATTGTCGAAGAAAAGGCGGGCAGGATGGTGGAAATCGGTGTGTATACGATTAACCGCGAATCCAAAGATGTTGAAGCACATATGGCGGCAGGCGCCCTGGCAAGCGCCATACTCAAGAAAAAATATGCCTGCTGCTGCAGAACAGCCGTGATTGGTGAAAAGCAAGTGTTAAAATCCATGGGCTTTCAGCACGTGGGTACGGATTTATATTTATCGAGGTAGCAATGGACAATTTACAATTAGCAAATTTACTCTTTCCGGAAATCGACAAAACCCCGGAATACTATGAAAACAAATACCCGCCGCGCAGCTTGCCGGAAGGCGCACGCGTGACCAGGTTTGCACCGAGCCCGACCGGCTTTTTGCACCTGGGCGGTTTATTTGCGGCGACTGTAGCGGCAAAAACCGCACACGCGAGCAATGGCATCTTCTATTTAAGAATTGAGGACACCGACAAAAAGCGCGAGGTGGAAGGCGGCATCGGCGGGATTATTGATGGGCTCGCCTATTTCGGTGTTGTGCCGGATGAGGGCAGAATCAGTCAAAGTGAGGATAAGGGCGATTACGGTCCCTATCGCCAAAGCGAGCGCAGAGAAATTTACCAAACCTTTGCCAAGGCATTGGTCGAAAACGGCTTGGCGTATCCCTGCTTTTGCAGTGAAGAGGATTTGGCGGAGCTGCGCGCGGCGCAGGAAAACGAGCCGGTAAAGGGCTACCACGGCAAGTGGGCAAAGTGCCGCACACTCGGTTTGGAGCAGATACAGGAAAATCTCGCCGCCGGAAAGCCTTGGACATTGCGCCTGCGCTCACAAGGTGACCCGGAGAAGAAAATTATCATTGATGATTTTATCAGAGGCAAGATTGAAATGCCGGCGAATGTGGCGGATATTGTGCTGCTCAAGCAGGACGGCATCCCGACCTACCACTTTGCGCATTGTGTGGACGACCACCTGATGCGCAGCACCCACATTGTCAGGGGTGATGAATGGATTGCTTCGGTACCGGTGCACATAGAGCTTTTCAAAGCGTGCGGGTTTAAGGTGCCGAAATATGCGCACATTGCACCGATTATGAAGGAAGAATGTGATGAGAGCGGCAATGTTATCGGCAAGCGCAAGCTCTCCAAGCGCAAGGACCCCGAGGCATCCGTGAGCTTTTATGCGCAGGCGGGCTACCCTGCCGAGAGCGTGAACGAATACCTGCTCACCCTTGCCAACTCCAACTTTGAGGATTGGCGCAGAGCCAACCCCGATGCTCCGCAGGAGGCATTCCCCTTCAATTTAAAGAAAATGAGTGCATCGGGCGCGCTGTTTGATTTGGCAAAGCTCAATGACGTTTCCAAAAATGTGATTTGCCGCTTCTCGGCACAAAAGGTCTATGAGAATGTATTGGCGTGGGCAAAGGAACAAGACAGTGCGTTTTATGAACTGTTGGCGGCGGATGCGGACTTTGCCGTGCAGATGTTTGCCATTGACCGCGGCGGTAAAAAGCCGCGCAAAGACATTGCAAAGTGGAGCGAGGTCAAGGATTATTACGCGTATTTCTTCCGCGATTTGTATGAAAATGATTTTGCATTGCCCGAAAATGTGAGTCGGGAAGATGCGGCGGCAATTGTGCGCGCTTACAAAGAAGTTTACAGTGCGGCGGACGATAAGGATGCGTGGTTCGCAAGAATCAAAGAGCTTTGCGCACCCTTGGGCTTCACGCCGAATGTAAAGGAATATAAGAAAGCCCCCGATGCCTTTAAAGGGCATGTGGGCGATGTGTCCGGTATCATCCGCATTGCGGTAACCGGCAGAAGAAACACCCCGGATTTGTGCGCCATTCTTGCACTGCTCGGGGAAGAAGAGGTCAACCGGCGCTTGGAAGCGTTTTTAGAAAAGATGAACTGAGGCGGAGGCATTATGAGCGATAATACACAGGAAATTCTCAACGAAGAGGAATTAAAATCCAATTTTATTCACGATTTTATCGATGAAGATTTACAAGAAGGTGTGTACGAGCGTGTGCAAACCCGCTTTCCGCCCGAACCCAACGGCTATCTGCATATCGGGCACGCAAAGGCAATTTGCATCAATTTCGGCGTCAAAAACAAGTACAAAGGCATTTGCAACCTGCGCTTTGATGATACCAATCCCACTAAAGAGGACACTGAGTATGTGGAGGCGATTGAGGAAGATATCAGGTGGCTGGGCTTTGATTATGACAATGTCTACTTTGCTTCGGATTACTTTGATTTTTTGCATGCGTGCGCCATTCAGCTGATTGAAGCGGGCAAAGCCTATGTGTGTGAGCTGACACCCGAGCAGCAAAAGGAGTACCGCGGCACCTTTGACATTCCGGG
This sequence comes from Clostridia bacterium, assembly GCA_017430965.1. Taxonomy (GTDB): domain Bacteria; phylum Bacillota; class Clostridia; order Oscillospirales; family Acutalibacteraceae; genus RUG714. The sequence goes on from JAFRLX010000038.1 coordinate 26,918, forward strand.
CAAGAACAGCCCTTACCGCGACAGGAGCATAGAAGAAAACCTGCGCCTGTTCAAGGAGATGACAGAGGGTAAGCACCCTGAAGGCTCTATGGTGCTGCGCGCCAAGATTGATATGGCAAGCCCGAACATGAATATGCGCGACCCGATTATGTACCGCATTATGTATGCGCACCACCACCGCACCGGCGACAAGTGGTGTGTGTACCCGATGTATGACTTTGCACACCCGCTTTCCGACTACAAAGAGGGCGTGACCCATTCTCTGTGTTCGCTCGAATTTGAAAACCACCGCCCGCTGTATGATTGGTTTCAGCGTGAGCTGGGGTTTGAAAAGCCTTCGCGGCAGATTGAATTTGCCCGCTTGAACTTAAACTATACGCTCACGAGCAAGCGCAAATGCCTGCGCTTGGTCAAAGAAGGCGTGGTAGACGGTTGGGACGACCCGCGCATGGCGACAATTGGCGGGATGCGCCGCCGCGGCTATCCGGCAGCGGCAATTCGCAATTTCTGCGATATGATAGGTGTTTCCAAGGCATACAGCGTGGTTGATTTTGCGATGCTTGAAAGCTGTGTGCGCGATGAGCTGAATGAACACGCACCGCGCGCTATGGCAGTCATCAATCCCTTAAAGCTGGTGATTGACAATTATCCCGAGGGGAAAACCGAGGAAATTGAAATTGAAAACCACCCGAATCATCCCGAAATGGGCACCAGAAAGGTGATATTCTCCCGTGAGCTCTTTATCGAAAAGGAAGACTTTATGGAAGACCCGCCGCGCAAGTATTTCCGCCTGTTCCCCGGCAATGAGGTGCGCTTTAAGAGCGCCTACTTCTTAAAGTGCGTGGGTTGTGACAAGGATGAAAACGGTGAAATCACCTGCGTGCACTGCACCTATGACCCGCTGAGCAAGGGCGGCAATTCGCCGGACGGCAGAAAAGTGCGCGGCACGGTTCACTGGGTGAGCGCCGCAGATTGCATTCCTGCCGAAATCAGAATGTATGACAGGCTCTTTAAAGCGGAGAATCCTTCCGATGAAAGCCAAGGCGACTTCGAACAGAACTTGAATGAAGACAGCCTGAAGATTATGCAGGGCTGCCTGCTCGAGGGCGGATTGAAGGATATTCAACCGCTCGACACCTTCCAGTTTATGCGCCAGGGCTATTACTGTGTGGACAAGTTCTCCACACCCGAGCATTTCATTATAAACAGAACCGTACAGCTTAATTCATCTTGGGGGAAAAAGAAATGAAATTAACCAACAAGGTCACCAATGTGTTTTTTGCGCTGATGGCTGTTGTCAGCTTGTTTATGCCGATTGTCGGCTATTCCACACTGCTGACGGGCGACACATTCAGTTTGGTAGACTTTATCAACTTTTTAAAAGATATTGACCCGAATGCCGATACAAACCTGCTCTCCAATCTCGGAGAATACGGGTACCGCGGTTTGGCAATTGCCGTAGCGGTGTTCTTTGTGCTGATGCTTATTTGCCTGCTGTTGACACTGATATTCGGCTTTGCCAATGTCTCCTACCTTGCCAGAACCATTGTCACGGGGCTCGGCTTTGCCTCTTATGTGGCGGCAGTGGTGTGCTTTTTAAAGATTGGCAACGCTTTTGTTTCCGGCGCGATTCCGACCACGGCAATCACATCTCTGACCGCACAGGGCGAGGGCAATTTCCTAACTGCCCTGATATCCTCCTTTGCTTCCATTACCAAAATGGGAATTGCATCGGGCGCTTATGTGGGCATGATCAGTTTCGGCATCCTGTTGGTGGTAAATTTGCTGTTCTTTATTTTCAGAAATAAGATTGCACAGGCGGACGGCGACACAAAGGCTCCGAAAAAAGCAAAAAAAGCAAAAAAAGCAAAGGCATAAAAATCTGTTAGAGGAAATATTTCATGGCAAAAAGAGATAATTTGAGAAATATTGCAATTATTGCGCATGTTGACCACGGCAAAACGACCCTGGTGGACCAACTGCTGCGCCAAAGCGGCACTTTCCGCACCAATGAGCAGGTGCTCGACAGGGTGATGGATTCCAATGATTTGGAGCGCGAAAGAGGCATTACCATTATGTCCAAAACCACTGCCATTCGCTACGGCACAACCAAAATCAACATTGTGGACACGCCCGGACACGCCGATTTCGGCGGCGAGGTGGAGCGCATTTTGATGATGGTGGATGGCGTACTGCTGCTCGTGGATGCCTTTGAGGGCTGCATGCCGCAAACGCGCTTTGTGCTCAAAAAGGCGTTAGGACTCGGCAAAAAGGTGCTCGTGGTGGTCAATAAGGTTGACCGCGATGGTGCGCGCCCCCTCGAAGTTGTCGATGAAGTGCTGGATTTGTTTATTGAGCTCGGCGCGGATGAAGACCAAATCGATTTTCCGGTGGTTTACGCCTCATCGCGCGACGGGTATGCGAGTGAGGACCCCGATTGCCGCAGCGGCGATATGAAACCGCTGCTGGATGCGATTTTAAAAGAAATTCCCGCCCCCGAGGGCGATACCGAGGGACCGTTCCAAATCCTGTTTTCTAATATTGAATATGATGACTATGTCGGCAGGATTGGTGTGGGCAGAGTGGAGCGCGGCAATTTTAAAGGCGGGCAAATGGCGGTGCTGTGCCGCCGCGATGGTAGCGAAATCAATGTCAAAATCTCCAAGCTCTACCAGTTTGAAGGCTTAAAGAGAGTGGAGGTTGAAAGCGCCGCCTTCGGTGATTTGATTGCCGTTTCCGGCATTGCGGATTTAAATATCGGCGAGACTGCCTGCGACCCGAACTGTGTGGAAGCGCTTCCCTTTGTCAAAATCGACGAGCCGACCATTTCGATGAATTTTATTGTCAACGACTCCCCCTTTGCGGGCAAAGAGGGTAAGTATGTGACTTCGAGAAACCTGCGCGACAGGCTTTTTAAAGAGGTGGAAACGAACATTTCCATGCGCGTGGAGGAAACCGACAGCACCGATACCTTCAAGGTTTCCGGCAGAGGCGAGTTATCGCTCTCCATACTCATTGAAACCATGCGCCGCGAGGGTTATGAATTTCAGGTGTCCCGCCCGAAAGTCATTCTCAAAAAAGGCAAAAACGGCGAGACTTTAGAGCCGATGGAGCTGCTCATTGTTGAGGTGCCGGATACCTATACCGGTGCGGTGATGAGCAAGCTCGGCAGCCGCAAAGGCGAGCTGGTAAACATGGATGTGCGCGAGGGCGGAGCTACCCACATTGAGTTTCGCATTCCTTCCCGCGGCTTAATCGGTTACCGCAGTGAGTTTTTGACCGACACCAACGGCAACGGCATTATGAACCAGCTCTTTGACGGTTACGATACATATAAGGGTGACATTGAGCAGCGGGGACGCGGCTCCATTGTCAGCTTTGAAACCGGAGAAACGACCGGCTACGGCTTGTGGAACACGCAAGAGAGGGGCGAGCTGTTTATCGGCCCCGGTGTACCGGTGTATGAAGGGATGATTGTGGGCGAATGTTCCAAGAGCGAGGACATTACCTGCAATGTGTGCAAGAAAAAGCACGTTACCAACACCCGCGCCTCCGGCAGCGACGAAGCGCTGCGCTTAGTGCCGCCGCGCATTCTCTCGCTCGAGCAGAGCATGGAGTTTCTCAATGATGATGAGCTTATGGAGGTCACCCCCGAAAACATCCGCTTAAGAAAGAAAATCCTTTCCAAGGAACTGCGCATGAAAAAGCAGTTCGGAAAGCACTAAAAAAGACCGCGAAAGCGGTCTTTTTTAGTGCTTTAGCGGGCGGCAGTCGGCAGTCAGTAGGGCTATGCTGCAGATTGGGTAAAACAGAGAGTTTTTTACCGAAAATGACAAAAAAACAGCATTTTTTTACATATTTCACACAGAGCTTTTTTATTGTGATAGGATAAGTTCGTTGAAAAAAACACAAAGAAAACAGCTATAATTATTGAAAAGCATCATTGCAAAAAGACCGGTTTTGTAAAGAACGGATAGCAGCTGTTTTGCAAAAAAGGAGGAAAAGAAATGAAAAAAGGATTATCGCTTGCGCTTGCCCTGTGCATTTTCATCAGCATGTTTGCGGGACTGAACATCACTGCAAATGCAAGCAATCGAGTGGAAATCGGAATCGGAACACAGATTGACAGCGACTCCGGCGACACCTATTTTTTCACGCCCAAAGAATCCGGTACATATCTGATTGCTACCGACGGCTGTGGTTATATTACGGCCCTATCAGACTGGAACGCACCTATTTGGTTGGGCTATACAAGCGATAAATTTATTTTTTGCGACCTTTATGTCGGCGCAACGTATGAGCTTCACTATAATTTTTACAGCTATTATGACGACCTGGATAAAAGACATACTTATTCTTCTTTCACCATTACCGATATACAGTATTTAGGACAAGAGGATATACATCTTGTTGATATGATGGAAATTGCCTCTATGAGCAGACCGCATTTGGGTGATGAATTGACTCCGGAAGATTTTAGAATTACTCGAATCGGAACTTGGGCAACATCTTACAGCCCATCGATTGTCAAGGTAACAGATTGCTTTTTTGCCGATGTTCCGGCGGATGAAAAGTACTTGGGAGTTCATTATTCACATTCAGACCCGGACTGGGAACACCTGACAAGGACAGCTGATTCGTTTTTTGCCGGGGATTACTGGTTGATTGCCAAAATTCAATTGCCGAATAATTATTATTTTAATGATTGTTATTTCGAAAACCCTATGGATGATATTTTTGGCACTTACGGCACAGAATGTAAGATAATTTCAAATAATGAGGCATATCTTGCTGTTTTGGTTAGTAGCGAGTCCTACACCGATGAAAACTCTATAGAATACACCATCAACGGAAAAGGAAGTTTAACCGCCTCCGGACTCTCAAACGATTATGCGCAAAAAGAGTTGACAATTCCGGAAAACGTTACCATTGCCGGAGAAGCGTTTACGGTTACGGATGTCTCTTTGAAGGATAATGCAACAGTGGAAAAGGTTACTCTGCCCAAAACCGTAACAAGCATTGCTTACGGCGGATTTGCAAACTTCACGAGCTTGAACGATGTAGAGATTCCCGAAAATGTCAAAAGCATAGAGGTTTCCGCTTTCAGCAGCTGTACTTCATTGGAAGAGATTAAAGTCAATCGTGCCAATGAAGATTTCTCGGAACAAGACGGCGTTGTGTATTCTGCCAATCAAACAAAACTGGTGCGCTACCCTGCCGGAAAGTGCGAAGAGAGCTTTACGGTGCCCGAAAGTGTAAAAACAATTGAAGCCGGGGCATTTGCAACGAGTGACAAAACAAAGGAGTTTATCCTTCCAAACACGGTGGAAGAAATGGGCTACAGAGCGTTTCTTTCCACTCAAGCGCAAAAGGTCACTTTGTCAAACAAACTGAAAACAGTATACTCCGGGGCTTTTGAAAAAGCCGAAAGACTCAAAAGTATTCTGATTCCCGAAGGCATAGAGAGTATCGGCTACAATGCCTTTAAAGAATGCAAGAGCTTGGAAAGCATCTACTTGCCGAAAAGCCTCGGCAGAGTGAATGCTGCTTTTGAAGGCAACGAAAGCTTAAAGGATATTTATTATGCCGGCTCCCGGGAAGAGTGGCAGCAGGTTTCCGTTGAACAAGATTCCGACAATGAAAGTTTTATAGCTGCCACGGTCCACTATAATTACACCTATGAGCTCCCCCATGAGCACCTTTGGGATGAAGGGGAAATCACAACTGCGCCCACCTGTACCGAGCGCGGCGTGAAAACCTACACCTGTGAGTGCGGTCAAACCAAGACCGAGAGCATTCCCGCGACAGGGCACAGCTTTGAAGCAGAACAAGAGTATTGCTTAAACGGCTGCGGAACAAAGAATCCGGAGTATACTCCTCCGCATAGCCATAACTGGGGCAGCGGAGAAGTGACCACCGCACCCACCTGTACGGCAGAGGGTGAAAAAACCTATACTTGCGCGTGCGGTGAAACCAAGACCGAGAGCATTCCCGCGACAGGGCATAAGTTTACTGCCAAGGTAGTGCCCGCCTCCAATCAAGTCGGGTATACCTATTATGAGTGCGCGTATTGCGGGGAGAGCTATTACAGCAACTATGTTGCTCCGGTGCAGCGCTTAACCGGCTTGAAGTGTGCGGCAAGAACGGCACAAGCGGTCAAGGTTGCGTGGGAAGAAAACCCTGCATGCAGTGGCTATCAAGTGCAAATTTCCAATGCCGCCGGAAACAAATGGGGCAGCGCAAAAGTGGTCAAAACAAACAGTTACGTGTTCAAGGGATTGGCGGCAGGCAGCAACTACAAATTCCGCGTCAGGTACTATAAAGCGGTCGGAAAGAAAGTGTTCTACAGCCCGTGGAGCAAGACACTCAGCTCCCCCACCTTACCGCGCGGCACGACGCTGACCAAGCTTGTGATTACCAGGAACAGCTTTGAAGCGTTCTGGAACCGAGGCGCGGTGAACGGCTACCAAATCCAATATGCCACCAATGCGAAGTTTGCGGGGGCAAAACTGCTTACGGTGCGCAACCCCAAGCTTTACAAAGCGGGCATTGGTAAGTTGAGCGCCAACAAAGTTTACTATGTGCGCATCCGCACCTACAAAACCATCAACAAGGTCAATCACTTCTCGGCATGGAGTAAACTCTACCTGCTGCAAACTTTATAATGAGCGAAGCAAAAAGCAAAACCACCGCGGTGCGCTGCGGCACATCGCGATGGTTTTTAAAACAGTTCTCTCGGCAAAAACAGGAGACCTTTTAGCGGAAAGATTCAACAGATTGCAGAGGACAAAACAAAGATGTAAGGAGTTAATTATGAAACGTTTTTTAGCATTGGTATTAGCTTTGAGCCTGTTATTGACAGCGTTTGCACAGTTGGTGAGCGATTTTGCGGCAGGCAAACCGGCAGCGCCGGCAGCTGTGAGCGCATGGGCGACTTCCAAAACACAAATTCATGTGAGTTGGAGTCAGGTGAGCGGCGCCAAAGCGTATCAAGTGTATATAGCCAAAAAAGCAAACGGACAATATAAGAAACTGGCGGTTGTGAAGAAAAACAGTTATGAATCCAAAAAGCTCAAAGAGAATACTGCCTATTATTACAAAATCAAAGCAGTCAACGGTAAACAAGTGAGCGCTGCCTCCAAGGCGGCAGGAGCAAAAACCCATAAAAGTTACTCCGTTAAAAAGCTCAACAAAGCCTATTCACAGGTTGTCAATGCCTATTTCGGTAAATTCGGAAAGCCGACAGAAAAAACATACTTTGAGGAGTTTGATTATGCGTATCACCACATTCAGTATTTTTTGCAGGGTGTGAATGTTGTCAGACTGCCGGATTTGAACAATGACGGCGTACCGGAATTGCTCATTTCTTATACCAACCGCCTCAAAGGCAGTTCGTATTCGCATGACGGCGGGCTGTATTATGTATATAACATTGGTGAAACGAACAGCAAGGATAGCGGCTTTTTCACTTGTATTTATTCCTTCCAAGGCGGGAAAGCAGTGCGCATCTATCTTCACAAGGCGGATGTGAACGGCTCCTGTGAGCCTTTCGAACGAAGAATTTTATTTAGGAAGATAAAGGGCACGACATATATGATTGAGCGCAGCGGCTCCAATGGTTATGCGGCTGTTGTGTATAAAGCGTTCAAAGGCGGCAAAATGCAAGCCGTTGCGAAATATTACTGTGATTATAATACAATGAAATTTTATCGCAACAAGCAGCAAATCTCGTTTAAAACCTACCAAAGCTATGCACAAGACAGCAATTTTTCTTCTATAGCTTTACATGGAGGCAGAAGTACGACAAATGCCTTGCGCAGTGCGATGCAAAAGAATGTGCAAAGAATCAGTCAGTATTAAGATTTTTCGATATCAATTTCCTTTCGTTTGCCTTTGTCGGCAGCTTACATTGCCGCCGACAAAGGCAAAAAACACAAAAAAAGAACCTTGCACAAGCAAAGTTCTTTTTTTGTGTGTGATTATTTTGCAGCGCCTGTTGAGCCGAACACAACATCAATCTTGTGTTCCACAACCTCTTGAATAAGCTCTCTTGCGGGAGTGAGATACTGGCGCGGGTCGAAGTGTTTCGGGTTTTCGGCGAAGTGCTTTCTGACTGCCGCGGTCATCGCGATGCGGATGTCGGAGTCCACATTGACCTTGCACACTGCCATGCTCGCCGCCTTGCGCAACATATCTTCAGGAATGCCGATGGCATCGGGCATTTCACCGCCGAACTCGTTGATGATTTTGATGTGGTCCTGGTTGACACTGCTGGCGCCGTGAAGCACAATCGGGAAGCCGGGCAATCTCTTTTCGATTTCTTCTAAAATATCAAATCTTAACTGCGGCTTTTGACCGGGCTTAAATTTGTAAGCGCCGTGGCTGGTGCCGATCGCAATCGCAAGGGAATCCACACCGGTGCGGGTCACAAAATCTTCAACCTGCTCGGGTTTGGTGTAGGAAGCATCCTCAGCGGAAACATTGACTTCATCCTCTACACCGGCAAGGGTGCCGAGTTCGCCTTCGACTGTCACGCCGTGAGCGTGGGCATAGTCAACCACTTTCTTGGTCAGGGCGATGTTTTCTTCGTAAGGCAGGGAGGAACCGTCAATCATCACGGAGGTGAAGCCGCCGTCGATGCAGGATTTGCAGGTCTCAAAATCGGGACCGTGGTCGAGGTGCAGGGCAATCGGCAAACCGGTTTCATCGGCTGCCGCTTTTACCATGGCGACCAGGTAATCGTGGGAAGCATACTTTCTTGCACCGGCAGAGCATTGCAATATTACGGGTGCATTGAGCTTCTTGGCGGCTCTGGTAATGCCTTGGATAATTTCCATATTGTTAATATTAAAAGCGCCAATGGCGTAACCGCCCTTGTAGGCTTTTTCGAACATTTCCTTTGTGGTAACGAGTGGCATAGTTTTACTCTCCTTTTTATTTAATAAGTTGAAATCATTATACCATTATCCGCGCGCATAATACAAGTCGCAAATTCACTAATTTTGTGTGTTTAAATCCGGCAGTTGCGCCCACGCGCTTTGCAAAGCACCGACAGGCGTGTGCCGACAGCGCATAAAAAGGATGAACAGGCGCCCCACCAAAAAAGTTTTCAACAAGCTTTTTGTGCCGAAAGAGGGCGCAAAAATGTCGATTTTTGGTGAAAAGACGGTGGTTGACACACACTTTTCAATAGTATCAACAAAGTTTTCAACATTTTATTGTTGAAAACTTTAGGGCAGAGAGATGTGAATATTCCTTTCTTTTGAAGCAAATACTAACGATATTAGAAGGAATCATAATACCACACTGTAGCGGAGGAAACTATGTTAAAAGGAGTCAATCGCCAGGTGCTGGAGGTCAGTGAACCGGACAGCCGCTATTTTGAAAGAATACTGTTTGTTGTCAAGCCCGAGTTTGCGGCACTGTCTGCTGCAAAGCTGCTCAAAGAAGCGCAGGCACAGGTAAAAAAAGGGGGTTCTGCGCCGCCGAAAATGGGAAAACCCGCGCCGGAAAAGCGCGGGCTATATGTAGCCATTATGGTTTTGGGAGCGGCACTGGCAGGCACTATTCTTGCACTGGTGCTAAAGTAAAGGCAGAGTGAATCGCAGCAATGCCTTTTTTGGAAAAGGTAAATATTTCCTTATCACCGCTTCCCGAAAAACTCCCCTGCGGTGTCAGCACCGCGAGTTTAAAATCGGTGGCGGCAATAAATTCAATGGCATCTAATTCGTTGACATAGTCTTCCGAAGAAAAGTTGCTGTCGATATATGTCATTTTGTAAGTGAATTTATCGGGATCGCGTGTCACATACTTTTGTTTGCAGTATTGCTCATACAGGGACTTGAGCAGTTGTGCCTGCATGGTGTAGGTGGCTTCTTTCCCGCCCTGCCATTCATCAAACAGCAGCAGCTTGACAAAAGTATCAAAGGGCAAATCCTGTTTGCCGGCTTTGAGAGAGACCGTGTAATTTGTGGTGGAAAACTGCAAATCCTGAGCAATATCGACCTGCACGGTTTTGCCGAATTCCGTTAAAAGAAATTTATAGCCGTTTTGTGTGGCGCAGAAGTAGCGGTCAAAATCGATGTCGAACAGGCGCTCCAAGCTGTACTCGATTTGTGTGACACCGCCGAGCTTAAACTCCTCTTGCAGGGTTTTGCCGCCGCTGTCTTTTGTTTGCAGCGGAACGGAAATGAGGGTGCTCTTGCGCTCGGTCATATTGATGCCGACCATAAACACATTATACAGCTCGCTTTCCCCCGGAGAGGTCACGGCGATTAACAGATTGCGCTTGCCCTCCATCTCTTTAATTTCGATTTTCTCGCTTGGTTCTTCGGTTGTGGTTTCGGTGGTTTCGCCGATGAACATATTGGTAAAAGAACCGTATTTATAATCAATATAGACATAGGTGCCGAGCATCACCACGACAATGACAATCAGCAGAGAAAACACAATGCGCTTTGAAGTGGAATCAAAGCCTTTTTGCGGGTCGTTAAAATTGGTGGAAACACTGCGTTTATTCTTGTTCTTGTTTTTCTTCATTTTTAATACCCTTAAAACTCTTTTTTAATAGCAAAGCGCCCAAAACAATGCACGCTGCGCCTGCAACATAGCAGGCAAAGCGCCAATAGATTTTTCCCTCTGCGTAGGAAGCCTCAAACAAGGCGCCAAGCTTTCCAACAGGTTTTTCAAAGCAGTAGGTTCTGCCGTCCTTAGCTAAATAGGTGTAGCGCTCTGCAGTGGTTTGAATGACGGAGTGGTTGGTGATACCCGGCTCCACATTCTCTTTTTTTGCATGTGCGGAATAGGTGGTAAAGTTCGTTTCCTGCTCATAGTAAAGGCTGCCGTTGCGGTAGACAATGTAATAGAGAACGCGGTGGTCCTTGACATTGTTGAAATAGTCATACTTAGTGACATCCCGCAACAAAACATGAGAATAGTGGTACTGCAGCAAGCCCTTGTCCTCCAGCACAAAAGGATATTGGGTGCGAAAGAGCAGGGCAGTGACAATGAGCACGGCACCGAGCACAATCAAAGCAACGAAAAGCACGCGGCGGCGTGTTTTTTTTCGTTCTTTTTCATAGTTTTCAACAAGATTTTGAATGTTTTCTTCCATTATTTACCTGCCTTTTCCTGCTGCTTATTGAGCGTTTGCATGGTTACTTCTTCTTTACCTTCAAAATCATATTTGTCCTGATAGTAGTTTTCGGGAGAAATGGTAAGGCTGCCGTCACTCCCGCAGCCGATGAGGGTGCAGCCTCTCTGCGAGCCGAGATTTTTAATGTTTTTATAGACCAGGCAGTCACAGGAAAGCCCGTAGGTTAAGCGCACGCCCCTATATTCAAAAGAAAAATTGTTGGTGTGGTCGTGTCCGCAGAAAATGCTGTCGGTCGAACCGTTGTCGAGAACAGCTTCAAACATAGTGTCATCCCCGCTGCCGCAGTAAATGTAGGGCGCCTTTTCTTCACCCATAAAGCCGTAGATGTAGCGGGTGTCGGCAGTGTCGCGATAGCCGTTATTCTTGTAGTTTTCCCAAGCGGTTTTGTATTCGGCAAGCGGAATGTGGAAAAACAAAGAGGATTTGACAATGCTGAATTGTTTGGCGTATTCGCTGCGCGTGTCGGTATCTTTAATCTCGGCAATCACCTGCTTGTTCAGCTCTGTCAGGTTATTGACTGTATTTTTGTACCATTCTATTTGGTCGGCGTGAAGATTGTCGTATTCCTCACTAAAGCCCCACTTGTCCCCTTCGCGGTAGGCGTGTGAATCGAGCATAATCAGGGAGCGGGTAATCACACCGTCACTGTTTTTGACATTAATGGCATAGTTGCCTTCTCCCGAAACAGCCTCGCTGCCTCTTTGAAACAGGCAGTATTCACTGCAGCCTTCCAAGCGCTCTGCAAGCGCACTTTCATCTAAATAGGAAAATCCCTGGTATTCGTGATTGCCGAAGCTGTATGCCCAGTATACGCCGAGGCGGTTCATCATGGTGGTCAGCAGCTTCAATTCGTTGGCGTTATTGAAGGTGCCGCTTTGCGGAACCGGGAAAAAGGCATCGCCCGTGATAATCACCAAATCCGGCTTCTCGGTGCGCACCATGGTTTCCACGGTTTTCATCACCTGTTTATCGTTCGCCACTGTCAAAAAAGCAGAGCCCAGGTGAATATCGGTCAACTGCATTACCTTCAGTTCCCTGTCTGTCGTGAAGGTGTAGCAGCCTGTTTCATCATCCAGGACCGGTTTTAACTGTTTGTCCATGGCAACCGGCTCGATGGCTTCGGCAAACTTCATGTCGATCGCCGTGCTAATGACATTGGCAAGCGCAATCAGTGCCGCTACAGCAAGGATGCAGCCGAAAAACCAAAGCAGGATTCTCACAAAAAGATTGCGCTTTTTCTTTTGCTTAGCCATTTAAAAATCCTCCGTCCACCGTAATGGTCTGCCCTGTAATAAAAGAGGCTTCCTCACTGAGTAAAAACTTAACGGTTTTGGCAATGTCTTCACCGGTGCCGATTCTTTCCAGCGGTGTGGCAAGGCGCAGTGCCTCTAATTCTTCCGGGGAAAGGTTGGCATTCATCGGTGTGTCAATCACGCCGGGGGCAATGCAGTTGACACGAATGCCGCTGCGCCCGAGCTCTGCCGCAAGCGCTTGGGTAAAGGCAATGAGCGCTGCTTTGCTCGCCGAATACAGCGCCTCGGTGGCGGCGCCGCGCACACCCCAAACCGAAGAAATGTTGATGATATTGCCGCGCTTTTGCGCGAGCATATGCGGGACTGCTCTTGCGCTCGCTTTATATGCCGCTGCAAAATTAACCGCCAGCAAGCGGTCTACTGCGGCATCCTCCACACACTGGAAGCAGTTGACAAGCGAAATGCCGGCGTTATTGATGAGAGCATCCGCGCCTCCGTTAAAAATTTCTTTTGCATAAGTAAACATCGCATCCAATGCGGCGGTATCGGCAACATCAGCCTGAAAAATGTGGGCATTTTTATAGCTTTGCTGCAACTGTTGTGCACTTTGTGCAGAGCGGTGGTAGCAAATGAGCACCTCATCTGCGTTTTGCAAAAGCGCCTCACTGATAGCCAGCCCTATGCCGGAGGCGCCTCCGGTTACAATGATTTTCATAACTTTCCTCTAATTTACAATTTATTAATAGTTTTTTCACTTATATGTACTACTATATAATTATAAACCTATTATATATGAAAGCCCGGCAAAAAACAATTGAAAAATGCAGGGGATTATACAATTTGACTAATTGTATAAAAATACCAATGTCTATATGTAGTGGGTGAGCCGATTTGTCTATACAAGAATTAGACACGAAATGAAATTTATACAAATATTTTCAAAAAATCAACTCTTTTTACTTGCATTTTGCTAATAACTATGTTAAAATTCACATACGAAGTGAAAAGTTTTTGTTCATATTGTTTATGTGCAAAATCACGAAAGTGAGCTTTCACAAATCAAAATGTTAGGGGGAAATGAGTGTGTCTAACAGGATTTTCCAGGGTATTATCCACCAAATGAAGGATGCCGCCGGCGCAACAGTCGGTGTAATAGATGAAGCCGGAATCGTTGTTTCCTGCAGTGATCTCGGTAAAATCGGAGAAATCAACACCGCAAATCCCGAAAAGATTTTCGGGAGTGACGGCGTGAGTGTCGTGGGCAACTACACTTACCGCAATTTCGGCTCCGTTTCCAAGGCGGAATATGCTGTTTTTGTGGAAGGCGTGGATGAAAGCGCCAAAAAGAACGCCTGCATCATTGCGGTGGCGTTGAGTAACATCAAGCAGCTGTATGATGAAAAACACGACAGAAGCAATTTCATCAAAAATGTGATTTTAGATAACATCCTTCCGGGTGATATCTATTTGAAAGCGCGCGAATTGCACTTCAACAACGAGGTCTCTCATGCGGTGCTGTTAATCAGAACACCCAGCAAGAGCGACATTTCCGTGTTCGATGCCATTCAAAATCTTTTCCCCGACAGGAATAAAGATTTTGTTGTCAGTGTCAACGAAACCGACATTGCCTTGATTAAAGAGGTAAACAACACCGTTTCCTTTAAAGAGCTTGAAGAGCTTGCCTCCACCATTTGCGATGCCGTTCAAAAAGAATTCGGCATTAAGATCGTGGTTGGTATCGGCTCCTGCGTTGTGGGCATTAAGAACTTGGCATCTTCTTTCCGCGAAAGCCAGGTTGCGCTGGAAGTCATGAAGGTGTTTGACACCGAGAAAAACATTGTCAGCTACAACAACTTGGGCATTGCAAGGCTCATTTACCAGCTTCCCACCACCTTGTGCGAGATGTTCTTAAGTGAGGTTATGAAAAAAGGGTCTCTGGATTCTCTTGACCAAGAAACACTGCTGACCATTCAAAAGTTCTTTGAGAACAACCTCAATGTTTCCGAAACCTCCAGAAGGTTGTTTGTTCACAGAAACACCCTTGTGTACAGAGTGGAGAAAATCAAGAAGCTCACAGGGCTTGACTTGCGCGAGTTTGACGATGCGATTGTATTTAAAGTAGCCTTAATGGTTAAAAAATATCTTGATTCCAATCCGGTAAAATATTAAAATATAAGTTAGGGAGAGCTTATTTTGATAGAATTTAAAAATGTTTCCAAAGTGTATGAAAACGGCACAGAGGCACTATCCGACATTTCGCTCAAAATAGAGCAGGGTGAATTCGTTTTCGTTGTCGGTGCATCCGGCGCCGGTAAATCGACCTTTTTGAAATTGGTCATGAGGGAAGAAAATGTCACCTCCGGCGACATTTGGATTAATGATTTCCACCTTCCCACACTCAAAAGAAAGCAGATTCCGAAATTCAGAAGAAGTATGGGCATTGTGTTCCAGGACTTCCGCCTGATTCCGAAAATGACCGTTTTTGACAATGTGGCGTTTGCCATGCGTGTGGTCGGCGCAAAAGAATCCGAGATTCGCCGCAGAGTACCGCATGCATTGGAGCTTGTGGCACTTTCTCACAAAGCCAGAAGTTATCCGGCAGAGCTTTCCGGCGGCCAGCAGCAGCGCGTGGCGCTGGCAAGGGCGCTGGTGAACAAGCCGAGAATTATTATTGCGGACGAGCCCACCGGTAATGTGGACCCCGAAATGAGTTATGAAATCGTCGATTTGCTTGACCGCATTTCGCAGCAGGGAACCACGGTGGTGATGGTCACTCACGCGCATGACCTTGTGGACAAGTTTAACCACAGAAAAATTGTCATTTCCAACGGTAAGCTTGTAAAAGATACCGGAACGGGTTATGACATCGGCTCTAATGAAGATGAACTCTTCGGCTTCAAAGCGGAAGCCAAAATCGCTTCCGAAACAGCGGCACAGAGAGTCGACAAAAAGGCAGATAAAAAAGCGGGCAAGAAGGCAGAGGAAAAATCCCTTGAAGATATCGAGGATTTAGATGAATTAGATGCCCTTGAAAGCACAAAAACAGAAATCGTTTCGAAAGATGATGACGAGGATGCCGTGGAGGATATTTATCCCACGGAAGGCATCAACGATGAAATTATCGAAAATATCCATGAGAATTTGGATGATGATTCCAAAGTCAATGATATTGTAGACCGGGTGCTGGGTTCCAAATCCACTTTGGAAACCTTTGTCAACCAGGACAGAACCGACATTGATTATTCCGTTTTCCTTGAAAGCGTTGAGTTGGAAGAGACTGACAGTGAGGAGGGCGAAGAATCATGAAATCAGCGGGTTACCTGATTAAAGAAGGTTTTAGAAGTGTTAAAATCAACAAATTAATGACGATTGCCTCAATGGGCGTGTTGATTTGTTGTATGTTATTAATGGGTTGCAGCGTGCTGGTCAGTGCCAACACCACCAACCTGCTCTCCAAGATTGAGGAGCAAAATGTCATCATGGTCTTTATGGATGATAAAGCAACCAAAGAAATGACCGATAAGGCGAAGGCAACCATTGAAAAGATGGAAAATGTCAAAGAGGTTGTGTATATTTCCAAAGATGAAGCATGGCAAAACCAGCTCAAGGAGATGAATGATTCTCAAAGAGAGTTTTTTGAAAACTATGCAGACCAATCTCCGCTTCCCGACACGTTAAAAGTGGTGGTAAGCGATATGAGCAGTTTTGACACAATTGTCAAAGACCTCAAAAAGGTTGACAATGTGCAAAACATCCGCGAAAACAGCCAGTTAGCACAAAAGTTGGCGAGAGTGCGGCAGGCGGTCAACATTATTTGTATCGCAGTCGTGGCGCTGCTGTTCGCGGTTTCCATTTTCATTATTTCCAACACGGTGCGCATTTCCATGTTCTCAAGAAAGCTGGAAATCAGCATTATGAAGAGTGTCGGTGCGACCGACGGATTCGTGCGAACGCCGTTTATTGTCGAAGGTATCGTTATCGGTTTGCTTTCCGCTGGCTTGGCAGAGTTGATGGTTTGGGGCATTTATGCACTTGCCACAAAGGAACTTTCCAGTATGGTTACCTTGTTTAATACCGGTTTTGTGGAGTTTTCTTCCCTGTGGTGGATTTTGCTTGTTGCATTTATTGCATTAGGTGTGGCTACCGGTGTGGGAGGCAGCTTTGTTTCCATGAACAAGTATTTAAGACACGAAGGAAGTGAATTGAATGAAATCGCTTAAAACTGCAGCAGTTCAAGTGTTATCTGTCCTGGTAGTGATAAGCCTTTTATTCGTTTCTTCCGTTTCCGTTACCGCTTCGGCGGAGTCCGAGTTGGACAAAGCAAAAAAAGCCTATTCTCAAGCCAAAAGAGAATATGACAAGTTAAAAAACGAAAAAGCTTCTGCCGAGGACCAACTGGAAGCGGCGCAAAACGCATACTTCTCTTTGGTCTCTCAAGTAGAGCTGATTAATAAAAACATTGACCATGTGCAGGGCGAGATTGAAAAGCTGCAAGGGCAAATTGCCGATTATCAGGTGAAGATTGAAAAGCAGCAAAAGCGCATGGACAAAAAGTACAGTGATTTTTGTGCCCGCTTAAAATCCTTGTATATTGCAGGCAGTATGAGTTCCCTGCAGGTCTTGATGACCAGTAAGGATTTTTCCGAATATTTGACCAGGTTGGAGATGGTGAAAAAAATCGGCGAAATGGATGCCGATGCCATCAAAGAGCTGGAGGACATTCTGCATGAGCTGCAGGAATTAAAAAAGCAGCTGGATGTTGACCGCGCCGAACAGCAGGCAAAGAAAAACGAGCTGAGCGACCAAAAAGCGGAGCTGGAAGCACGCAAGTCCGAAGCGGCGACTTCCCTTGCAGAGTGTGAAAGCCTGATAGCACAAATTAAAGAAGCCCAGGCAGACGCGCAAGCGGAAATGCAAAAGGTGCTTGCCCAAATCAACAAAATGGTTGCTTCCGGCGGCATCAAGGGTACCGGTCAATTGTGCTATCCTGTTCCGAGCTGCACCAATGTTTCCTGCGGGTTCTACG
This sequence comes from Clostridia bacterium, assembly GCA_017430965.1. Classification (GTDB taxonomy): domain Bacteria; phylum Bacillota; class Clostridia; order Oscillospirales; family Acutalibacteraceae; genus RUG714. The sequence goes on from JAFRLX010000038.1 coordinate 44,352, forward strand.
GCTACGCGAACCACAACGGGGTGGATTTTGCCAACGGTCCCGGTTTATACGGAGCTCCGGTTGTCGCCTCGGATGACGGGCAGGTTGTCGGCGTGGACATGTGGGAATATTCCTACGGGCATCATGTAACGATTGACCACGGCAACGGGATAAAAACCATGTATTGCCATATGAGCAATATTGATGTCAGTGTCGGTCAAAATGTTACAAAAGGGCAAGTAATCGGCGGTGTCGGCTGTACCGGCAATGTCATTCCAAGAGGCATGGGCGGAACGCACCTGCATTTTGGTGTGGTGGTCAACGGCGGTTTTGTCAATCCGTTCGATTATCTGTAAATTTTCGCAAATCTTTAGTTAAAAAAGGGTAAGTGATGATGAAAAACAAAACTTTGATGAAGCAAGCGCTTAGCAGTGTCATTTGCGTTTTCTTAGCAGTGATGCTTGTGTTTTCCTGCTCCTTCGGTGTGATAGCCGAGGACAGTGTCAGCTCCTTGCAGGAAAAAATTGCTGCCGCCAAAGAGAAAGCGGCGGAATTGGAAACCAAGGAAGAAGCGGCAAACGAAACCTACCAGGCTAAGTTAGAGGTGTACAACACTGCCAAAGATGCTGTAGACACCATTAATGCACAAATTGCTGATTTGGAAGAAAAAATTGTGGAAACACAAGATTCCATTGAAAAATTAAAGAAAAAGATTAAAAAGCAACAACAGGCGATTGATAAGAAATATAACGATTTCAAATCGCGCATCAAAGCGCTGTATATTGCAGGCAGCTTAACGAGCATGCAGGTGTTGCTGACCAGTGAGGATTTTTCGGATTATCTTACCAAGTTGGAAATGGTCAGAAAGGTCTCCGCGAAGGATAACGCCGCGATTGAGGAAATGCAGCGCTTAGCGGAAGAGCTCAAAGAAGCCAAGAAAAACTTAGATGAAGATAAGCAGAAATTAGAGCAACAGGAAGCAAGCTTACAGGAAGATAAGGTGAGCTTGGATGCTGCCAAAGAGGCGGCAGAGCAAGCCTACAATGAAAGCCTTGTGGTGTTGCGCAAAATCAAATCCCAGCAAAAGAACAACAACTCTCAGTTGGCTGAATACCAGAGTGAATTAAACGATGTGCTGGAACAAATCCGCAAGGCGGAAGAAGCGGCAAGGCAGGCACAGGGCGGCAGCCAAAGCTCAGGTTCTCAGAGCTTCACGATTACCCAGGGCACCGGTCAGTTCTGTTATCCGGTTCCCGGCCACACCAGCATTACCTGCGGTTTCTACGGGTATGCAAACCATAACGGTGTAGATTTCTCCGATGGCGGTATCTACGGTGCGACAGTTGTGGCAGCCGACTCCGGAACCGTTGTCAAAGTGGCTTATTTAACTTACAGTTACGGCTACCATGTGTTCATTTACCATGGCGGCAGCGGCTTAACCACCCAGTATTGTCACTTGAGCTCTATTGGTGTGAGCGAAGGGCAATCCGTATCAAAGGGCGACCCGATCGGTAATGTCGGTTCCACCGGTAACTCTACCGGACCGCACCTTCATTTCGGTATTTTTGATTCCGGCGGTTCGTTCTTGAATCCGGAAGGATACTTTTAATCGTTAGGCAGAAGAATAAATCATTTTAAAGAGGGCGAAAATAGTTGAAGTTATTTCACTTTTTTCAAAACATCATAACTAAATCGATTGTAATAGTGCTATTGACAGGTTCGATAGCACTATTTCCTGTGTTATCCTGTATTGCCATGGGTGAAGAGGCGGCGGAGGAACCCTCCACCACCCAGGAAACCACCCAAGAGCAAACAACAGCGGCGCAAACCACGACCAAAAGTGCGCAGGATGCTGCCGCCGCCAAAAAGGCAGAGGAAGAAAGAATCGCCACCGAAACCAAGAAAAAAGAGGCGGAAGAGCTTGAAAAAGCCAAGCAGGAGTACCAGGAAAAGGAAGATGCTTACAAGAAAGCCAATGCTTCCGTAAGCGCCATCAACGGTCAAATCCAGGATTTGGAAACCAACATTATTGATACCATTGCCAACATTCAAAAGTTAGAGCAGTTTATCCAATTGCAGCAAAAGAAGATTGATGCGATGTATAACGGCTTTAAAGGCAGGCTCAAATCGCTGTATATGTCCGGTTCCTATACCGACATTCAGGCACTGTTGACTTCCGACACGTTTATGGATTACTTAACCCGTTCGGAAATGATTAAAGCGGTTTCCGAAAAGGATGCGCAGGCAATCAGAGCCATGCAAAAGCAGTATACCATCCTCAAAAAGAAGCAGAAGGCGGTGCAGAACAGCCGCATTAAGCTCGAAGTGCAGGAAGCCGATTTACAAAGCTCTAAGGCGAGTTTGGAAATCAAAAAGGCAGAAGCGGCAAAGGCATATAACGAATCTATCGATAAACTCAAAGAAGTGAACAAAGCGGCGGAAGCCACGAAAGTGCAGATTGAGTTAGAGCAAAAAGAGATTGCAAAAATTGTCTCCATGTGCCAGAAAGAAGCGGAGATATCGCAAGAGATTGCCGATGCTATCAGAAACGGCAACTACAGCGATGTGCAGAGTGAAATTGTCTCCAACGGCGGAAGGTTCTGCTTCCCCGTACCGGCTTGCACCGATGTCTCCTGCGGTTTCTACGGCTATGCCAACCATAACGGTATGGACTTTGCCAACGGGCATGTGAACGGGCAAAAGGTAGTCGCCACGCAGGATGGTAAGATTATGAGCGTCAAGCTCCTGGACTATTCCTACGGGCACCATGTCTGGATTAACCACGGTAACAATGTGGCAACGCTGTATGCGCACATGAGCCGCATTGTGGTCAAGGAAGGGCAATATGTCAAGCAGGGGCAGGTTATCGGTTATGTCGGTTCCACCGGCAATTCCACCGGACCGCATTTGCACTTTGGTTTACTCGTAGATGGCAACTTTGTCAACCCGATCAATTACTTCTAAAATAAAGGGCGCCTCATCGGTTTGCGTTGAGGCGCCTTTGTTGCGTGTTGCATAAACAGTTGTCGGTAACCCGACAGCTGTTTTCATTCTTTTGCGCTGCAAAATTTTTGTGTGCGCTCAAGCGAACTTGGAGCGGTGATGTGCAGGGAGCAGAGCACATCTTCTCGGGCGGTTTGTGCCGCCTGCCGAATCGAAAGCGCCACGCAGGAAGAAAACGCGATGGCAATGATTATAATGGCAGTCAGAATGGTTCTGCCTTTGTTGCGAATGACATTGCGAAATGATTGTCTGAAAATATACATGGTCTATCATTCCCTCCTTCGCGAACAGTATAGACGGGTTATGTGGCAGAAAAATGGGAAAAAAGTGAAAAATATGTGAATTGGATTTGCTAAATCGGTAAAAAATGTATATAATAGTAGCAGTCAGCCTTTGGTGCTGCCCAAGCCAATGACCGCTTTACATAGAAATGGGAGAACCCGATGGAATTTTTTGACCCGAAAAACAGAGCCTATAAATCCTTGCGCCGCGCGCTTGTGCAGGGAGAAAGCATTACCCTGCGCCTTTGTATGCCGCGAGAGTATCGCTGCGAAAGCGCAAGGCTTGTGGTCCATGCCGACGGCGAGGAAGAAACCAAGCTTTCAATGCAGTGGAGCGGGATGAACGGCGACTGCCATGAGTGGTGGAGTGCGGAGTTCAAAGCGCAAAAAGCGGGGCTTTATTGGTATTATTTTGAATACAGCGTGCCCTATTCCGGCGGCATTATCAAAAAAAACAAAGCCGGTAAAGCGGCAATTGATGAAGCAGGAGAAAAGTGGCAAATCACCGTTTGCCAAAAGGATTTTAAAACACCTGATTGGATTAAAGGCGGCATTATCTACCAGATTTTCCCCGACCGCTTTGCCATTGGTGACAATGGTGTCAGCAATCCCTATTCCGAACGCATTGTGCGCACGGATTATGACAAGGACCCGTATTGGGAGCCGGTGAACGGTGTCTATAACTGTGATTATTTCGGCGGCAACTTGCAGGGCATTTGCCAAAAGCTGCCGTATTTAAAAGAATTAGGGGTCAACTGCATTTACCTGAATCCGATTTTTGAAGCGCACGCCAATCATCGTTACAACACGGCGGATTTCGAGAAAATCGACAGTATGCTTGGAAACGAATCGGATTTTAAAGCACTGTGTAAGGCAGCCAAAAAGCAAGGCATTCATATTATTTTAGACGGCGTGTTTTCCCATGTCGGGCAGGACAGTAAATATTTTAATATGTACCGCCGCTATGCGGGGGATGGCGCCTACAATTCTCAAAGCAGTCCCTATTACTCCTGGTTCAAATTTTACCATTGGCCGCAGGAGTATGAAAGCTGGTGGGGCATTAAGCTGCTGCCGGAGATAAAAGAAGATAACCCGGCGTTTTTAGATTACATTTGCGGGCAAAACGGAATTGCCCGCCGCTGGCTGCGCGCCGGCGCAGACGGTTGGCGCTTAGATGTGGCAGATGAATTGCCCGATGTGTTTTTAGACAGATTGCGCAAAGCAGTCAAAGCCGAAAAGGAGGATGCCCTCATTTTAGGCGAGGTGTGGGAAGATGCGACCAATAAGGTCTCCTACTCCGAGCGCCGCCGCTATTTGCTCGGCAAACAGCTCGACTGCGTTATGAATTATCCCTTTGCGGATGCGATTATCAAATTTGTGCGCGAGGGCGGCAGCGAAGCCTTTTTTGAAGTGGTGGAAGAGATTTGTGCCAACTACCCGCCGCAGGCACTGCACGCCTTGATGAATCACATCGGCACCCACGACACCCCGCGCGCGATCACCGCGCTTGCCGGAGAGGACAGCACCGGCAAAGGCAGGCAGTGGCAAAGCGTGCACAGCTTAACAGCCGCTCAGTTTAGAAAAGGGGTAAAGCGCTTAAAGCTTGCCTCTCTCTTACAGTTTACGCTGCCGGGTGTGCCGAGCATTTACTATGGCGATGAAATCGGCATGCAGGGCTATTCCGACCCCTTTAACCGCCGTTTCTTTGCGTGGGAAAGCATGAATGAAGCGCTGCTTTCGTGGTACAAAGCCTTGGGCAAAATGCGCAGGCAATCGCCGGTGTTGGCACAGGGGCTGTTCAAGAGAGTACCTGCGCCGGAGGATTGCGTTTGTTACATCAGAAAGTTTAAGGGGCACGAAATGCTGGTGGCGGTCAACCGCTCCGAGCAAAGCGTGAACATTGAATTGCCTGAGGAATATGAGGGAAGCAATGCTTCACTCGGTGCTGCGCCGCAGGGCTGCAGTTTAAAACTCGGTGCTATGGAATACAGTGTTATAGAATTGTAAATATAAAAAAGCAGCCTCGCCGGCTGCTTCAGAGTGTCGATAAAATGGCTAAAACCACACGCCAAAAATTTTTTATTAAAACTTTAGCAAATCGGCACTTTAATAATGAAATGAAGAATGTATCTTGTCTTTAAAAAAACAAGGGGCTGCCTCACGTGCAGCCCCTTGTTTAAAATTTCGGTTTGTAATAGTAATAATACGGTTCTTCTTCCTCGGGTTCTTTCGGGTTCAGGCACTCTGCTTTGCCAAAGCCCAAGATGAGCGCGAAAATGCCGGGCAGCAGAAACAGCCCGATGGCAAAGCCGAAGCCCTTGCCGAAGCGCGCTGCCAGCTTTTTCAGGCAGATGAGGGAAAAGACAATGTTCACTCCCGGCAGAAGCAGCAGCAGGAACAAAATGCCCTTTTGCTCGGAGACTTTGACAAAGGTGTACAGGTTGTAGAAGGGAATCAGCGCCTTCCAACCCTTTTCACCTGTTTTGCTGAAAATGCCCCAATAGCCGACAACTTCAAAACCGATAAGAAACAGTGTAAACAGGGCGAGACCGCCGTAGATTATCCACTGCTCAACCGTGAATTGTTCAAAAAAATTGACTGTGCTTTCGTTCATAAAATCACCTGTGTTTAGCGGGATTAGAATTTCACTTTTTCGGCGATATAGTCTTTGAGAGAAGCAATCGGAATGCGCACCTGCTCCATACTGTCTCTGTCGCGCACGGTAACGCAGCCGTCCTCTTCACTCTCAAAGTCGTAGGTAATGCACATCGGGGTGCCGATTTCATCCTGGCGGCGGTAGCGCTTACCGATTGAGCCGGCATCGTCATAATCCACATTAAAGTCTGCTGCAAGGTCATCAAACACCTTGCCTGCCTGTTCATTGAGTTTCTTGGAAAGCGGCAGCACACAGGCTTTAAAGGGTGCCAGCGCCGGGTGCAGGTGCAGCACCACGCGGGTGTCGTTTTTCTCGGCATCAATCACCTCTTCATCGTAAGCCTCGGTGATTGTGGCAAGGAACAGCCTCTCCACACCGAGGGAAGGCTCAATGACATAAGGAATGTACTTTTCGCCGGTGGTTTGGTCAAAATACTCTAAGCTCTTACCGCTTGTTTCGATGTGCCTGCCGAGGTCATAATCCGTTCTGTCGGCAATGCCCCACAGCTCGCCCCAACCGAAGGGGAAGAGGTATTCAAAGTCGGTGGTTGCCTTGGAGTAGAACGCGAGTTCCTTCGGGTCATGGTCGCGCAGGCGCAGATTTTCTTCTTGGAAGCCCAGGGAATAGAGCCAGTCGCGGCAGAAGGCGCGCCAGTATTCAAACCACTCTAAGTCGGTGCCGGGTTTGCAGAAGAACTCCAGCTCCATCTGCTCAAACTCGCGCACGCGGAAAATGAACTTGCCGGGGGTGATTTCGTTGCGGAAGGATTTACCCACCTGTGCGATACCGAACGGTATCTTTTTTCTGGTGGTGCGCTGCACATTGGCAAAGTTGACAAAAATGCCCTGTGCGGTTTCGGGGCGCAGGTAAATTTCGCTCTTGGTGTTTTCGGTCACGCCCTGAAAGGTTTTAAACATTAAGTTAAATTGTCTGATGTCGGTAAAGTTGTGTGCGCCGCAGTCGGGACAGGGGATGTTCTTTTCTTTGATGTAGTCCATCATCTGCTCATTGGACCAACCGGCAACACTTGTGCCGTCAAACGCTTCAATAAGGTCATCGGCTCTGTGCCTGGTCTTACATTCACAGCAATCCATCAGCGGGTCGGAGAAACCGCCCAAATGCCCGGAAGCCACCCAGGTTTGCGGGTTCATTAGAATCGCGCTGTCAAGCCCGACATTGAGCTTGTTTTCCTGAATGAATTTTTTTCTCCAGGCACGCTTGATGTTTTCCTTGAGCTCTACGCCTAAGGGACCGTAGTCCCAGGTGTTGGAAAGCCCGCCGTAAATCTCACTGCCGGGATATACAAAGCCTCTGTTTTTACAAAGGGCAACGATTTTTTCAAAGCTTTTAACATCGTTTTTCATGAAAAGTACCTCTTAATTGATAAAAATTACCTTAATATAATATATGAAATCCCGCCTAAAGTCAATAAAACACCCGCCAAAGAAGCAAGAAAAATGCAATCGCTACTTGTGCATTTTTTAATAAGTGATATAATAAAGGGTAAATAAACGCCTTCTGGGAGTAAAAAATGGAAATTGTCAAAAAGTATTTAAAGCGCTATTTTGTGGACGGCATGTCCGCTATGGCGCTGGGCTTGTTTGCTTCGCTGATTATCGGGTTGATTCTCCAGCAGCTCGGGCGCATTCCGCATTGTGAATTTTTTGCCTATGCTTCTACCTATGTCATCGGCAAAAACGCAAGCGGTGCCGATATCACCATTTTAGGTGCCTCCAGCCCCGTTATCGGTGCCGCCATCGGCGCGGCGATTGCCTGGGGGTTAAAGCATAAGCCGCTGGTGATATTTTCTTCTGTGGCGGTCGGTGCGTTTGCCTATGCGCTCGGCGGTCCTGCCGGTGCGTTTGTGGCGGTCACTGTTGCGGCTGAGCTTGGCGGCTTGGTTGCAGGAAAGACCAAAATTGATATTATTTTAGTGCCGCTCGTCACCATTGTGGCAGGCGGCTTGGTCGGCAAGTTTGCAGGCCCCGGTATTTCTTGGGTGATGACGGAAATCGGCACTTTCTTAAACTTTGCTACCGAGCTTCACCCGCTGCCGATGGGCATCATTATTGCGGTAGTGGTCGGTCTGGCGCTGACTGCTCCGATTTCTTCGGCGGCGCTGTGCATTATGATAGGGCTTTCCGGGCTTGCCGGCGGTGCGGCAGTGGTCGGCTGCTCGGCGCAAATGGTCGGCTTTGCGGTGGCAAGCTTTAAGGACAATAAGTTTGGCGGGTTGATTTCGCAGGGTATCGGCACGAGCATGCTGCAGGTCGGCAATATTATGAAGCACCCGCAAATTCTGTTAGCGCCCACCTTGACCGGCGCGGTGCTCGGTCCGATTTCCACTTGTGTGCTCAAAATGCAGTGCACACCCGTGGGCGCGGGCATGGGAACCAGCGGGCTTGTGGGGCAGTTCGGCACTTGGGATGCCATGAAGGGCACGATGCCGACGTGGCAACTGATTCTGGAAATCATTGCCTTTCAAGTGATAGCACCTGCCGTGCTGGCGCTGCTCTTCCACCTGCTATTTAAGAAAATCGGTTGGGTGAAGGACGGCTACCAAACTTTAAAACAGGAATAAGCAAAAAAGGATTTGTGCTTACCATTGCGCAAATCCTTTTTTAAATGAATATTGAATAATGAATGATTCGGTTTATACTGTCAGCAGTCCCGCATCGAGCACATACTGGCTGCCGGTGACATATTTCGCTTTATCCGAACACAGGAACAGCACACTGTTTGCGACATCCTCGCTCTCAATCCACGGCACGGGGATTAAGTTGCCCGCGCTTGCTTCGGCAACTTCCTCGGGTGTTTTGCCCTCCATGGCGGCAATGCCGTCATTGAGCGGAGTGTTGACACCTGTGGGGTGAATGGAAATGCAGCGAATGCCCCAGGGAGCAAGCTCCAATGCCCAGCTCTTGGTCATGCCGGTCATCGCCCATTTGGAAGCGGCGTAGTGAGAGAGCCGGCGCATCCCGCGCAGCCCGCCGATAGAGGAGTTATTGATAATCACGCCGTAGGTTTCCCCTTTGACATAATCGGTAACTTGTCGTTTCATGACAGGGATTACATATTTTGCGGTCAGCCATGCGCCCTTGGCGTTGATATCCATCGTGGCATCCCATTCGCTTTCGAGCATTTCGTCGGCAAAGGCGTAGGCGCAAATGCCGGCGTTATTGATTAAAATGTCAATCCTGCCAAGCTCTTTGACACCTTTTTCCACTGCGGCTTTGCAGTCGGCTTCGCTGCGCACATCGCCCGCATAAATCACACACTTTCTGCCGAGCACTGCTATCTCTGCCTGCAGCGCTTCCAAATCCTTGCTCGAGCCGCTGTTGTAAGCGGGGTATTCGATTTTTTCGCCCAAATCAAAGGCAATAATATCGGCGCCTTCTTTGGCAAAGGCAAGGGCAATCGCCTTGCCCTGCCCCTTTGCGGCACCGGTGATGTAGACAACTTTTCCTTCAAATTCTTTTGCCATATTTTTATCCTTTCTTTGCGCCTTTTTCATATCCGATGAGTCGTTGGTCCAAATCTACCTCCAAGGCATGGTTGATGAGATTGGTTGCAATCATCATGCCCGCGAAGGTGGTCAGAAGTATCATTTCCTCTTCGCTGAAATGTGCGCGCATTCTGCCGTACAAATCGTCGCTGACTTTTATCGGCTGTTTGACACAGGCTTTGCCGTATTCGGTCAAGATGCGCTCCTTTTCGCTCAAATCCAATGCATCCGGATTTCTGCCGGCATCCATCAGAATTTTTCTGAAAAAGGTTTCACAAATTAAACAATCGTTCGCAGAGGAAATGGCATAGGAATAAATATCGGCGCCCAATTCTCCCACGCCCTCAATCGCTGCGACCTCGGCATAGAGCGGGTACCATTCCATCATCACTTCAAAACAGTAGGGGTGTTTTAGAAGTGTGCGCTTCATGTTGGTAATGATGTGTTCTTTTTCGTGTTCATCCCACAGCTTTTTTGCTTCTTCGGATGCGTTTTCATATTCTAAAGGTGCAATTCTCATTCTGAACCTCCCGAAAGTTATTCATGTATTCATTGTAGTTCATTTCGCTGCGTTTTTCAATATCTACTTGCAATCGGTTTGAGGAAAGCATATAATTATTTTTAGATTCAATTTACGGGGGAAAGCAGGATGAAGATTCTTCTAATCATACTCGCATGTATTGCAGCGCTTGTGCTGCTGTTGGTGGTGCGCGCCCTCTTGGTAAAAGATACTGCCGAGAAACCGGAGGACTATACCAAGCCGGAAATCGATTTGGATGCGGCGGTAAAAAAAGCACAAGGGGCGATTCGCATCCCTACCATTTCCATGCGCGATGAGAGTATTCCCGACAAACCCTTCTATGATTTGCAGGCGTATTTGGAAACAACTTTTCCGCTCTTTCACGAAAAAGCGCACAAGCGCGTGATAGATAAATATGCACTCATGTATACCATTGAAGGCAGTGATAAAAGCCTCAAGCCCGCCATGTACATGGGGCACCAGGATGTGGTGCCGCCGCAGGAGGAAGGCTGGAAGCACCCGCCTTTCAGCGCCGAGATTGCGGACGGCTGCATTTGGGGCAGGGGCTCTTTTGACATGAAGAGCCAGCTCATTTCCATTTTTGAGGCGACCGAAATGCACCTGCGGCAGGGAAAGCAGCTGAAGCGCACGATGTATTTCTGCTTCGGGCATGATGAAGAGTTTGCCGGTGAAGGCGCCCAAGCGATGTGCCGGGTGCTCCAAGCCGAGGGTGTGGAGTTTGAGTTTATTTTTGATGAAGGCATGAACCTCGTGGATGCTTCTCTCATTGGCATGAAAGGGCCATTGGCATTGGTCGGCGTGTGTGAAAAAGGTTGGGTGAATGCCAAAATTTCCGCAAAAGGCAATGCAGGGCATGCGGCAATGCCGCCGAAGGAAACTACGGCGGTCAGCCTTGCCAAGGCGGTGGTTAAGCTCAACAAGCACCAGATGAAGGCGCACTTCACACCGGCAGTCAATATGTTGATTAAATCTGTTTGTCCGAAGGCAAGCTTCCCCTTTAAAGTGCTTATGGCAAATGCCGATTTGTTAAGACCGCTGATGAAGCCGATTCTGTTGCGCATCAGCCCGGCGGTGGCGGCAATGCTGCGCACCACCATGGCGTTTACGGTGCTTCATGGCAGTGACGCGGCGAATGTCATGCCCGATGAAAGTTATGCGATTGTCAACTGCCGTGTCAATTTAGGTGAAAGCGTGGCAGATGTGAAAACACATATGCAAAAGGTGCTCGGCTCTAAATATGAAGTGGAGCTGCTTGAAAAAGGGCAGCATGAACCGACTTCAATGAGTGATTTGGATTCCTTCGGCTGGCGCATGATGCAAAAAACCGTTGCCGAGGTCTTTCCCGGCGGTGTGACGGCTCCTTTCCCCTTTGTGGCGGGAACCGACTCGAAGTTCTACGATTCGCTGACCCGGTGTACCTTTAAATTCAGCCCGCATATTACCGATGCCAAGTACCGCGCCGGTATGCATAATGTGAATGAGTACTTTAAAGTGAGTGATGTGGAAAGCGACATTCAGTTTTATTACAGATTCATGCAAAACAGTTGCTTCTGACTATAAACAGGACACGGCATGCCGTGTCCTGTTTTTTACCGTTTGGCTTAAAAAAGCTGAGTGTTGAATATTGGCACGTTTTGTAGTATGATATTAAGGCAAAGTCGGCACGGCGTGCCGCTTTTTTCGGCAGCCTTGCCGGAGAATCTTTCAAAGGAGACCGAAATGCTTGCGCTTCTGTACCCCTACGAATATGTGGAAAGTGCTTTTGCCATCGATTATGAACGATTGTACGAGAACGGTTATCGGGCACTGATTTTTGACATTGATAATACATTGGTGCCGCATGGGGCGGATGCAACAGCACAGACCGATGCGCTATTGCAGCAGTTACAGGCAAGAGGCTTTCAAACTTTTATTCTTTCCAACAACGGCGTGGCAAGAATAGAGCGTTTTATCCAAAATGTGCCGATGCCGTATTTGGATAACGCCAAAAAACCTCTGCCCTTTTCATACCGCAAGGCGCTCAAAGCACTCGGTGTCAACCGCAAGCAAGCGGTGTTTATCGGCGATCAGGTGTTCACGGACATTTTGGGTGCCAATTTAAGCGGAATGGCAAGCATTTTGGTAAAATATATCGGCTATTATGAAGCCGGTGCAAAAGGCAAACGGCGTGACACGGAAGCAAAAATTCTGGCGCGCTATCAGGCTTCAACGCGGTACACACACCGCTTGGGAAATGTGGAAAAGGAAGGTCAAAACAGTTATGGTTGTTAAGGGAAAAAGACTCAGTGAGGTAAGCCCCTTCTTCTATGAACTTGCATTGGAAAAGGAAATTGTTAAGCGCAGCATCAAAAATAAGCTCTATGACAAGGCAATTGCCAAAGAAATTGCCGCCGCACCTTTGCCGAATTTGGTGTATGCCGAGCACAGCGATTTAATCAAAAGAGCAAAGGGCGTGGACCCGCAAACACAGTATAACAAATTGGTCAACATTCAAATTGCCTCCTCGAAAATCAACAAGCTGGTTATTCACCCCGGCGAAACCTTCTCGTTTTGGACAACCGTGGGGCACGCCACGAAGCGCAAAGGCTATAAAGAGGGCAGAATTATTCAAGGCACAAAAATGATAAAAGGAACCGGAGGCGGTCTGTGCAATTTGAGCAATAGTATCAACAAATTGGTTCTGCATTCGCCGCTTGAGATTACGGAGTTTCACAAGCATTCCGATGCTCTGGCGCCGGATGAGCACGGGCGTGTGCCGCTCAGCGCCGGAACAAGCGTGTGCTATAACAGTGTGGATTATCGCTTTAAAAACACCACCGACCAGGACTTTCAGCTGCTGCTGTGGGTGGAGAATGAACAGCTGTTCGGCGAAATCCGAAGCGAGCGACCAATCGAATACCGCTATGAGATTTTCGAAAAGGACCATCACTTTGCCAAGGAAGGCGATAAATATTACAGAATTTCAAAGATTTACCGCAACACGATTGATAAGAAAACCAATGAAGTGGTAGACACACAGCTGATTTGGGACAACCACTCGGAAGTTATGTTTGACTACGATTTGATTCCAAAAGAAAGCATTCGAGAATAATATAACGGGGCTGCTTTGGCAGCCCCGTTTCAGACTGTCGAAAAAGTGGCTGAAACCACGCGACTATTTATCACTCTTATAATATCATTTTATTTTTAAATTGTATTAAATCATTCTTTATAGATAAGTAATTTAAAGCATAATATTACGAAATCGCCGTAAATAC